>CAZUKP010000021.1:0-51540 GCA_964620915.1 uncultured Hyphomicrobium sp.
TGAAGGGCGTCTATCAGCATTGCTCAGAGAAGCACTTGCACCGCTACCTTGCTGAGTTTGATTTCAGGTACTCGAACCGCGTGAAGCTCGGCGTTGATGATACCGAACGCACAATGCGTGCGATCCGTGGAGTCGAGGGCAAGCGTCTGACCTACCGGCGGATTGACGGGGCCTGATTTTAAGAAGCAAGCGAGGCGCTTCTTACGCTGGCGCCGCAAGTCCGTGAAAAGACTCTGAAAAACACCACGAATCGAATAGCAAAGGGGTGTTGACGAGCCAACGTCAACACCCCTGTTTGCGTTTCCGCTACCTTGGCCCGGCGCGGAAACACGTTGCTCTGTTTGGTCTCATGATTTGTGCGCTTGCGTCAAGCGCCGGGCTTTCACTCCTAACAAGAGGTTGCCCCATGAAGATCAAAGACACTCCACCGATGACGCCAGAGTTGGCTTCGAAAGCACTCACTCTGGTCCATGTCTACAAGCTCAAGCAACATCAGGCCGCCGCGGTACTAGGCGTCAACCAAGGCCGCATCAGCGAGGTCGTTAACGGCCATAGGTTCGGCGGCGTGCCTCCGTGCCCGCCTGATCAATTGTCCTTTGACTTGTGATCAGTTTCCCGGTCGGGCCGAACGCCCGACCGGGAAGTCCGCTTTGGTTCATCCTTGTGCTTGCGGGGCGGCATCTTCAACGCTGCCTTGAGTGCTTCGTCCATCCGCTCAAGCGAATTGAGTTCCTGATCCTTCTTGCTTTTTTTGGACACGTCATTTTCCCCATAGGAGAGTTTTCATGAAGAAAAAAGGCCCTGGCGCCTGGGTGCAAGCCCCTATGATGCAGCGCGCCGACAAAGCTGCCCCGCCAATCTTGATGCCACCGCTGGACAAGTCATTCTTTCTGCTTATTGGCAACCTCGTAGCGCAGTGGGCTGTCATGGAGCAGCACCTGAACATACTGCTCCGGGCACTACTGACGAAAAACAAGACCAGCGTGCCGAATTGGCACAAGAGAACCTTTGAAAAGCGCTTCGAGCTTCTTCGCGCCGAATGGGTCAAATTCAGCGGTGATTCGAAGACGCTTGCGTCATTTCTTAACCCGACCTACCAAAAAATCAGAGCAGCAAAAATTCTGCGCGATGGCATAGCGCACAAGGAGATCGTTTTCGGGATCGGAACTGACGGCAACCACTGCATCCAATTTTACAACTACAGCAGGGCAAAGCAGAAATCGAAGAAGTACTACACTGTAGACTTCAGAGAAGCCATCCGTTGTGCCCTTGAGGCATCCGGCGAACTCTACTGGATTACCGACGCCGGTTCCGTCTGGCCTCTTCCATCGCAAGATACACAGACCTTACGCAGTTTGCCGGATATGGATCGCTACCGTTTTCCCACCTGACGAATGCCGCCTGCCCTGCCTCGATCATCTCAGGCGTGACCTCGATTTCTTGTTGGTTCTCGGGCTCTTGCGACACGGCCCATGCTCCCGCTTTTGTCAAGTACATAATTCCCACGGGAGGGCAAGAACATTTGAGGAACAAGTCTGGGGTAAAGATGCCGGCCGGCAACGCTCAAAATCGGGGAAGTCATCCATTTGCAACTCAGTCCAGCGCCCCGACTCATGGTACATCCTCGGCCCCTAGCAGATGGAGGGTCCCATGGCATTTGTTACCGGTGACATCGTTCCCAGCGACGACGCTGAATTCCCCTTCAAGGTCGTTTTCATGAAGGGCGATGAGGTGGTGTCTGAGTGGTTCGTTGCCACCAGAGAAGACGGCGAAGCGCAGGTCCTCGAGTGCCTCGAACGACTTGCCGAAGAGGACGAAGAGGACGAAGAAGACGAGGCGGGTGAAGACGGCGACGAAGAGTACGACGAGGAAGACGAAGAAGCCGAAATGGAACAGGCGAGCTGAGGCTCCAGGGAGTCTTGGACGATTGGAAGCGCCCCGCGTGAGGTGAGGCTGGCGACAGCGAGCCGGCACCTCGACGGGGCGCTTGGTGTTTTTGGCGTCATGATTGAGTTATGACGTGTGCCGTTGATCTGAGCGAAGTTTGAGCCAAGCGTCATGAGCGATCTGGAGCGCAACAAGCAGACCGTGCTGGCGTTCTACGACTTGATGTTCAATCAATGTCGTCCACGCGAGGCGATCGAGAGATACGCCGGCGATCACTACACCCAGCACAATCCGCTTGTGGCCGACGGCAAGGAGGCGTTCATCGCATATTTCGAGGACGCAGCTCGCCGCTATCCTGGAAAGCGCGTGGAGTTCGTGCGCGTGATTGCTGAGGGAAACCATGTTGTTCTGCATTGCCGGCAGGTCTGGCCGGGCGATGAGATATGGGCCGGAATAGACATTTTCCGCCTTGATGACGACGGTAAAGTTGTCGAGCATTGGGATGTCTTGCAGACTGTCCCCAATTATGCGGCAAATGCGAATGGGATGTTCTAAGTGGCGGGACAGGCGGCATTCGGAGATTTTGCGTCAGCCGTTCTCATCGATACTCAAGGCCGCTTCCTCCTTCAACAGCGCGACAACAATCCCAACATCCTGCACCCCGGCATGATCGGTCTGTTTGGCGGCCACCGCGAAGAAGGGGAGACGTTTCTGGAGTGTATCGTGCGCGAAGTGCGCGAGGAGATCAGCTACCACGTTCCGCCCGAACAGTTTGCATTCCTCGGCAGTCGCACAAGCAGTGAGTTGACCGGCGGCATACGCAGGATCGATACATTCGTGGCGCGCGATATTCCGTCGGAGGCAGTGCGCGTGACGGAGGGCACACTCGTCGTTGCCGGCCGCGCCGAACTGCTGCGTCTGAAGCCGAAAATTGTCCCCGCCGTTGGCGTATTGCTGCAAAGGTTTCTGGAGGACCGGGCCGACGCAAACAGATAGCCGGACGCTGCTGCAGGGTGACTGGACAAGGAGTCGTCGTGCGCAAAAAAATGGACGCTGAACCGGGGGGAGGGATCAGCGTCCGTATTATGCCACCAACTGCCTGTTGGAGGGATAGGCAAGCTTCCGTGAGGGATACGGAAGGGGTGACAAGTGGTCATATAGGGAGGGGACGGTCGGAATGCTCTGCGACACGTTTGTAACTTGCTGCGGCACATTCGTAGGGACGCTCTATATATTTGAAATTACTTTATATATTTGAATCCTGGTGGCGGCTAAAGAGCGGACGTTCGAGCCTTCGGATCAAAACTTTACATTGTTCAGGGCCGCTTGGGTGGGGTAGTTAGTCGTCCGGCTGGTCTTTGAGTGGGCGGACGGCCACGACGGTGGTGTTGTCCTGGTGCGGATCGCGCACAGCCTCGACCGCGCGAATGAGTGCGCCGGCAACGGCCTCGGCGCCATCTTCCGCGTAGGCGGCGACAATGCGCTCAATCTCGCCGTTATCGAGGGTTTGTAGTCCATCGCTGGCAAGTATCACGTAATCTCCCGGCTCAAGCAGCAACGGACGGCGAGAGACGTCGACAAGGTCGAGCTCCTCGCCCGTCACGGCAGAGCGCAGCATGTGGCGGCGGGGGTCGTGGCGTGCTTCCTCGACGGTCATGCGCCCTGCGGCGGCCATACGGTCGAGTTCAGGAGCAAGCGAGTGGTCCTCGTTGAGAAGCGCGATTTCGCCACGGCGGAATAAGAGAAGTGGGCTGTCCCCGACGCTGACCCATTCGACGCCGCTGTCGGCGAACACGGCGGCGACAACGGTCGAGCCCATCCCGGAGAGGATGGGATTTTCATCAACCTTTTCGGCTATGGCCGTGTTGGCCCGTTTCAGCGCTTCGAGCAAACGCTTAGGACGCGCGCCGTTGAGGCTTGAATAGGCCGTGACGAAGCTGTCGCACACGATGCGGCTGGCGAGTGCGCCGGCCGTGTGCCCGCCCATCCCGTCTGCAAGAACGGCGACGAGACGGGTGGCGTTGGCCGTCGGAATCTGCGGTCCGCCGGAGGAGGGGTCCTCCGGCGGCCAGAACACGGCGGCGTCTTCCTGGTAGTCGCGCGCGCCCTTTGAGGCGCGAACGGCATGGTCGAATGCGTGCATTAGCCCTTGGCGTTACTGAGCTCGGCCCAATCAAACTCCGATCCACAGAATGGAACGAAGACGAGCTGGGTCCGGCCCATAGTAATCACGTCCATCTGGTTGAGCTCTACGGCGCCCGTTGGTCGCTTGTCGTTGATCGATACGACGTTGGTCTTCGCCAAGTTCGGTACGAACAGGAACGAGCGCGCAGTTGAATCGTAGCGAATATAAGCCTGTTCCTCCGAAGAAATCGACTCATCGCCGAAATCGACCGGAATGCGCTGTGTCGAGCTGCGCCCCACGGTGTTGTTGCCCTCAAAAATCGGCCGGAAGGCGCCGATACCCGGTCCGCCGACGACGACGAGCCAGCCGACGACAGGATCCTGATTGAAGTCGCCGCGCTCGACCACGGCCTTGCCGCGCACGAGCTGGGTGCGTGCAGGCCCGGTGGCGGGTTTCTCCGCCGTGCGCACAACGCGCGTTGTGGGCGGCGGTTCGACCTCGACATGCCGGTCTTGCGGCTTGAGCGACGTCTGCGCCTTGACCTCGCGGGCGGCTTCGGAGGCGGTCAAACCACCGGCCGGCGCGGCCGCAGCAACGCCGGGCTCGTCCTTAGACGAGGCCATCCTCTGTGTGGGATCGTCAGGTCTAACGTCATGGCGGTTTGGCGAGTTAGCCTGGGCCGTCTTTCCGCGCTGAGTTGTGTCGTCACGGCCGGCTGCAGCCAAGGCGTCCTTGAGTGAGCCCAGGAACCGGGCGCTTTTGGCGACAGTATGGGCTGCGCCATTCGTCGTAGGTGAGCTTTCGTCTGACATTCCAAATCTCCAAAGCCTCATCATCGATAACTCAATTTCAGTACCATCTTCTCGAACATCCACTTTCCCCGGAGCTTCAAACCTTTTGCGTGCCAAATCGCAGGCGCGCCTCGCCAATATGGATCTGGTCGCCCTTCTTCAGACGCGCTTCACCGACACGTGCGCCATTTACGACTACGCCGTTGCCATCTGCGCTCGACAGATCCGTAATCAGGACGTCGCCTTCTGGCGTACGACGGATGGCGGCGTGGTAGCGGTGCACCGTCTTATTGGAGAGGCGAATGTCGTTGTCCGCCTCGCGTCCGATGCGCACAAGGCTGCGATCAATAATGAAGCGGCCGCCGGGCGTGCCTTCGATATCGACCCACGCCTCGGTCGGCCAAGAGAGGCCTTCGGTGCGTGTGGCGCCGACGTTGTCAAAGGCTACCGGGCGGCGTGAGGAACGGGTTAGTGCGATGGTTGCGTCCGGTGATGGGCGCTTGTGTTTGCGCAAGAGGAAGCCGGCGAGGGCGAGCGGCGGGATCGCGAGGAGCACCGCCAGGCCGAGTATCAAGGCCGGGGCGCGATCATAGCCTTCGCCGAACCACTGCTGCAGCAGCGGCCAGGTTTCCTCATTTGTTTTCGTTGCAGCTGCCACGGGCTTCGGAGGCTCGATTTCAATATTGTCTTGGGACGGATCTTCGAACTGCGATGTCCCTGCGGCATGTCCACTGCCGGCGGGGACGGCCAATGCCCCTGCAACAGACGCCTGGACAAGAGCGGTAGCAGCAAGCAACGCCAGCAACGACCACGTCGATTTCATGGTCTTCTCTCGGATCAATTCTCGTTGTGAGCCTTATGCGCTATGACGGCAGGAACATGGCCGCAAAGCGACGACGCGGGGATTTGTTAGTCGTAAACCATTCGCTCCAGGGAACGCCACATTCGTGCGCCATAAATGTGTCCGGAGGCAAAGAATATATGGCGGAAGTTCGCAGGCGCATGTGATGCGGTAGGTCTGCGGGCTCGATGTCTATTGGGGAGCTATGACGAATCTCATCGCGCTGCCAAGCGGAACAGAGCTGGTCGGCGACTATCGCATCGAACGCGTCCTCGGGGCTGGCGGATTCGGCGTCACCTACCTTGCCGATGAGATTGCGCTTGGCCGCGCCGTCACCATCAAGGAATACTTTCCCAGTGACTTTGCCGCGCGCGCCGATGGCGTGGAGGCCGCGCCGCGCTCGCAAGGAAGTGAGGGCGACTACCGCTGGGGCCTCGAGCGGTTTATCGAGGAAGCCCAAACGCTTGCGAAGTTCAATCACCCCAACATTGTCAGGGTCTATCGCTACTTTCGCGCCAACAATACCGGCTACATGGTCCTTCACTTCGAAGAAGGAAAAAGCCTAAAGAATTGGCTGAAATCACTCGGGCGCGCGCCGCGACAGAAAGAGCTTGATACGATCATCGAGCCCCTGCTTGAGGCGCTGGAGCTCATCCACGCATCCGATTTCCTGCATCGGGATATCGCGCCCGACAACATCATCATCAGAATGGCCGGCGATCCGGTTCTGATCGATTTTGGATCAGCTCGCGGCGAGATTGCCTCGCATTCCAAAACGGTCTCAGCACTCGTGAAACCGGGCTACAGCCCCTATGAGCAGTATGCCGAAACGAGTAAGCAGCAGGGTCCGTGGACGGATATCTATGCGCTGGGGGCGACGCTCTATCATGCGGTGACGGGCAAGCGCCCGCCGGATGCACCCTCGCGCATGGTCAAAGACGAAATCGTGCCGGCGCGCGATGCGGCCTTGAGCTCCTACCGTCCAGGTTTTCTGAAGGCGATCGATCACGCCTTGGCACTCAACTTCGATGCGCGCCCGCAAACGATTGCAGCGTGGCGCAAAGAGTTGCTCGCGCCCGAGCCCGCAAGGCCAGGCTGGCTCACCCTTGGGAACAGAAACAAAAAGAAGGAGCCTGTGCCGGCGCCCGAGGCTGCTGAGCCCGCACCGCCCAAGCCAGAACAATCCCCGATTGCGGCCGCCGCTGCCGCGCCGATTGAGGGCGCCGCGAGTCCTGCTGCAACGAAGAGCGGCAAGTTGAGCTTTTTCGAAAGTTTGTTGAAGAAACCCGAGACGGAAAAGATCAACGTGCAGCCGATGGCGGCTGAAACCATAAAGATGGATACACCGCCGCCACCCGCGCCCAAGATCTTTCAGAAGGCGGCCGCCAAAAAGGCTGAGCAGAAGAAGAAAGCTGCAGTCAAGAAGGCCGCACACCGGAAGGCCGGTGCGAAGGGGCGCTCCCTCGCGGTGGATCAGCGTAAGACACCACGTCCTCGGCCTGTAAAGGGAAGCCGGCGCGGTTGGATGGGGCTTATGTTCAAGCTCATGATCGGTGTCGGTGTCGCTAGTGCCGCCGTTGCAATGCAGGACCGGCTGCCGAGCTTTGAAAGTCACGGCCGCATTGTCAGTTCAAGCCAACAGACGGCCGCTCTTCCATCAAGCCCGCAAACGACAGCGGCGCTTCCCGACAAGCCTAAAACGGAACGGGTGGACTCTTCAGCGCCCGCGATTTCCCTGGTTGCCGAAATCGATGCCCATACCGGGCCGATCAATGCGATTGCTTATAGCGACGATGGCCGTTGGATCGTAACTGCAGGCGACGACGCGACCATCAAGGTTTGGGACGCGTCCACGAATGCTGCGGTACGTACGATCGCCCTCGACGAGGGACGCGCTACATCCTTGTCACTTAGCGGCTCGCGCGCGTTGACGGGTCATGAGAACGGCAAAGTGGTGCTGTGGAATCTCAATAACGGTCTGAGACTGGGAACGTTTCAACGCAACGAAGCGAGCATCTGGGCCGTGACGTTCGCCGGACGGCCGGACCGTTTCGCCACGGCGAGCCATGATTGGAAGGTGGCGCTTTGGGACGTGAACACGCCGTCTGCGCCGTTGCATGTGATGGAAGGCCACAAGAGCGCGGTTCAATCGCTCGCAATGTCGCCTCGAGAGCCCTACCTCGTCTCCGGCAGCGCGGATAAAACGGTCCGGCTGTGGAATCTGGAAACACTTCAAAGCCGCCGCCGGTATCGGGGGCATCGTGACTTCATCACGGCGCTGGCTTTCGCAGGCGACGGCAAACTCTTTGCGGCTGCGGCGCTGGATGGGCGTATTCGCGTTTGGTCGACAAGATCCTCACGTACACGACGCCAATTCCGGGGGCACCAAGGCAAGGTCGCTGCGCTTGCCTTTTCGCCGGTCGGCGATCTGCTTGTCTCTGCGGGGGAGGACGGAACGGTGCGGTTGTGGAATTTGAAGCGCGGCCGGGCGGTTCGTGCGTTGACGGGACATACAGGCGGCGCCACGGCTGTCGCCTTTTCCCACGATGGCCAGCGCATGGCCTCGACCGGAGCGAATGGTCAAATCCGGCTTTGGGCGATGCCGCCCGCCAAGCTCGCCAAAGATTGACGGCTTTATTGCAGTCGCTTTGTCATAGATCAGTAATTTTTCCCTAGTCGATTGGTGGCGAGGTGTATCGCCGCCTCGACTGCCGCGTCAAACCGCTGCACAATGGACGTGCATCAGAAACGAACACGAACTGGCGGTCACCATGGAAATCGATGCCGTATTGCTCGCTCGGATCCAGTTCGCGTTTACGGTCTCCTTCCACATCATCTTTCCCAGTTTCACGATCGGGCTTTCTGCCTTCATCGCGACACTGCTTGTGCGCTGGCGGATGACCGGCGAGGAGCGGTTTCATAGGCTCGCGCGTTTCTGGACCAAGATCTTCGCGGTATCGTTTGCTATGGGCGTCGTCTCAGGCGTCGTGATGTCGTACGAGTTCGGAACCAATTGGAGCCATTTCTCGGTTGTGGTGGGAAATGTCGTCGGGCCGCTGATCGGCTATGAGGTGCTGACGGCCTTCTTCCTCGAAGCGACGTTTCTCGGAATCATGCTGTTCGGGTGGTCGCGCGTACCGCCAACGCTGCATGTCGCGTCCGCTGTCTTGGTTGCCATTGGCACGTCGCTGTCGGCATTTTGGATTCTAGCCGCCAACAGCTGGATGCAAACGCCCGCCGGACATGAGATCCGTGACGGTATTGCCTATCCTGTCGATTGGATCGCGGTGATCTTCAATCCGAGTTTCCCCTATCGTTTCGCGCACATGTTCACGGCGGCCTATCTCACCACGTCACTCGTCGTCCTTGCCGTGGGTGCCCGCTACCTCGTTACCGGAAGGTTCAAAGAAGAGGCGCATACGATGCTGCGTATGGGTCTCGGCATGGTCGCGATCTTGACGCCGCTGCAGATGTATATTGGCGATGCCTCGGGGCTGAATACAGCCAAGCATCAGCCGGAAAAGGTTGCCGCCATCGAAGCGCACTGGGACGGCAACAAGCCAGGAGAACTCGTCTTGTTCGCGATTCCGGACGAAGCCGAAGAGCGCAACCTCTTCTCAATCGCTATTCCAAATCTATCAAGCTTGCTGATTACGCATTCGTGGGACGGCCTGTTTCCGGGACTTAAGCAGTACCCGGCTGAAGACCGCCCGCCGGTGATCCCGGTGTTCTTCGCCTTCAGGATCATGGTCGGCATGGGCGTCTTGATGCTGCTCATTGGGTGGATTGGTGCCTGGTACTGGATGCGCGGACGCCTGTTTGAAACGCGCTGGTATTTGAAGATCGCCCAGTACGCGTGGCCGCTTGGATTCATCGCCATTCTGTCGGGCTGGTACGTGACGGAAATCGGCCGTCAGCCCTGGGTTGCTTACGGTATCTTGCGAACAGCGGATGCCGCCTCGCCCGTTGCCGCCTCGGCGGTTCTGACCACGTTGGTGTTGTTCTTCATCGTGTATCTGTGTGTGTTCGCGATGGGCATCTACTACATCAATCGACTGATCGAGCACGGGCCGAAAGGGGCAGGCGCCAAGACGCCGGAAGCCTTGCCGTCGCGGCCGCTGTCTGCAGCGCACGAAGCAGCCCACGAAGCGATGGAGGGTAATTGAGCTATGGACCCGATCTCTCTATGGCTTCCAATCGTTTGGGCGACCCTTATTGGAGCTGCCGTTGCTCTTTACGTGTGCCTTGACGGTTTTGATCTGGGCATCGGTATCCTGTTTCCGTTGGAGCCGAGCGAGATCCGGCGCGACACGATGATGAACTCCGTTGCCCCGTTCTGGGACGGCAACGAGACGTGGCTCATCCTCGGAGGCGGCGGTCTCTTCGTTGCATTTCCGCTTGCCTACTCCGTGATCATGCCCGGTCTCTATCTGCCGATCATCATCATGCTGCTTGGACTTGTCTTCCGCGGTGTCGCCTTCGAGTTTCGGTGGGCAGCCAAGCCCCACCACGAGCTGTGGGACATCGCCTTTGCGGGCGGTTCAATCGTTGCCGCGTTCATGCAGGGCGTCGTGCTCGGTGGCTACCTCGAGGGGATCGACGTTCAGAACAACGCCTTCGCCGGCGGCCCTCTCGATTGGTTCGGGCCGTTCCCGTTCTTCACTGGCGTTGCGATGGTCATTGGCTACGCGCTGCTGGGCAGTACGTGGCTGATCATGAGGACTGAAGGGCCGCTCGCAGACCAGGCGCGCGGCTGGGCCAAGTGGCTCTTGCTCGGCGTGCTGGTGTGTATGCTTGTCATCAGTCTGTGGACACCGCTGGCCTTCGATCGCATCGCCGAGAGATGGTTCACATGGCCCAACATTCTCTACCTGTCGCCGGTGCCGCTCTTGGCGTTCATCTTCGCTTTTCTGTGCTGGCATGGTCTGAGGAGCGGACGCGAAGCAATGCCGTTTCTCTCCGCGATTTGCCTCTTCTTGCTTGGATTCCTGGGGCTCGCGATCTCGAACCTGCCCTATCTCGTGCCACCGTCACTGACGATTTGGGAGGCCGCAGCCGTTCCAGAGTCGCAGATCTTCACGCTTGTCGGCGTTCTCATCATGCTGCCGATCATCCTGGGCTACACGGCGTTCGTCTATTGGACGTTTCGCGGCAAGGTTCGCGAAGGCGAGGGCTATCACTGATCGTGGACAACCCCGTTTCGTGAGGGCTTTGTGGTGCCGCATGGCCTAAGGCCTGCCATCATCTTTTCGCATTTTGATTTGGTCTTTGGGGCCGGCGCGGTGCTCGCGCCGGCGGTTGCTTCTTGAGAGATTGGACCTGGAGAGCTGATGTTCGGCTGGCGCAGGCGCAAACAAGGCTTCGAATGGCGCGAGTACGTTCGCACGACAATTTTGGTGCGTCGCCGGCAACGGCGTGAGCGGCTGGCCGAGGCTGGGCAGTCAGCCGTCCAAGGTCTAAAGGACGCCGGAGTTCGCGGTGCCGTTGCGGGCGCAGAAGGTGCGAAGATTCTGGGCCGCGGCGCGGTGGCTGCGGGGCAGCAAGGGGCCGTCCTGGGAGTGGTGGGCGCGCGCAGTGCGGGCCAGAATATGCGCCGGCTTCTTGCGGCAATGCGCAACGGGGCTGTTGCTGCGGGCCGATATTTGCGCATTGGCCTCGCCTACTCCTGGATCGGTTTGTGTGCGGCAGGGCGTGGGCTTCGGGCAGCGCTCATGGTTCTCTGGGTCTGGCTGCGTGCTGCTGGCCGCGCGCTTCTTGTGGGACTTGGCGTTCTGTGGGCTTGGCTGCGCGTTGCTGGCCGCACACTTCTCGTGGGACTTGGCATTCTGTGGGTCTGGCTGTGTGTCGCTGGCCGGGCAATTCTTGCGGGACTCGTCATTCTATGGGCTTGGCTTGGCGTGGCTGCATCCTGGCTCGTGCACGCATTGGGCGCCGGTCTAGCCTGGATGCGCAGAGTCTTGGCGCCGGCGTTTTCGGCATTGCGCAGTTCTGGCGTCAGCCTGCCGCTCGCGATTGTCGGCGGCGTCGCGTTCCTTGGCGGGGGCGGCCACATCATTTTCAACGGATTCTCGAGCGCTGCAGTGGTCATTTTCTTGTTCGGTGCAGTCGTCCTTGGGGGCCTCTTGGTCGCCCGGCTTGAGAACGGGAGCCTGCCTTGGATTTCGGCGCTGTTCTCAAGGGTTGGCAGCGGCGTGGGCGCTGCGGCCCGCGGTATTGGTCAGTTACTGCCTGGGGGTCGTCTTATTGCGAGGGGCGCAGCAATCTCAATCGGGCTGATTGCGGTCGCTGCCGGTGGCTGGTTCCTGGTGCAAAACGTACCGGCCCTTTCACTTCCAAGCATGCCGAGTTTCGAGCTTGCTTCCGAGCAGGTCAAAGGCCGCGCCAGGGCGGTCTCTGGAGACGCTTTGAAGATCTCAGGCAAGGTCGTGCAGCTTGATGGGATCGAAGCTCCCGAACGCGGGCAGTTGTGCCTTAGAGGCAAGTCTCGGCGATGGCGTTGCGGCGCTGCCGCCAAGACCGCACTTTCGCGGCTTGTGAGGCGCAAGCAGGTGACGTGCGAGCTTTCAGGAACCGATGATCGCGATCGCCCAACCGCAAAATGTTTGGTGGGCGAAACCGATATTGCAGCCGCGTTGGTCCAGAACGGGCACGTTTTTGCGATGTCTGGTTTATTTGCGCCCTATGATGGGCTCGAAGATGAGGCGCGCGAGGCCAAACGCGGTATTTGGCGCGGCAAGGCGGACCGGCCCTCCGAGTTTCGAGCGCAGAAATGGCAGCAAGCCAGCCAAAACGCACCTGAAGGCTGCCCAATTAAGGGGAATGTATCGCGCGGGCGCCGGGTTTATGTGCTTCCCTGGTCGCGTAACTATGACCGCGTCAGGATCAACCGCAAACGGGGTGAACGCTGGTTTTGCAGTGAAGACGAGGCCGTGGCCGCCGGTTGGAAGCCCAACGGACAGTCCTGATCGCTCAGCCAGTTTAAACACCGCTCGTCGCGAATTTGCTGGCCAAAGCGTGTCGCCCAAAAGGATGCCCGCGGTCCGGGGGAAGACCGCGGGCTTTAATTCGTGACGCCACTTAGGGGGGGGACAGGTGGGAGGGCGTCACGCAGGAAAAAGAATACAAGGGGAAACCTTTAGAAATTGCAAGCGCTTTGAAGTGCAAATTAAATAAAGATTAATGCACAGCTTTCGATTGAAAATGGTTTTTTAGATTCGCCAAAAGGAAATTGTCGCGCTGCACACTGCAATGACCATCCAAGAACCGCCGGTCGGGCCCGTTACACTTGTTCAGGCCGTGCGAAAGATCTTGCCTGGATTGAGTATGTTGAGCGGGTCCAACGCGCGTTTGATCTGGCGCATCACGTCGAGGCCACCGGCAAGCTCACGCTCAAGAACGGCGATCTTCCCTTGACCAATTCCGTGTTCGCCCGAGCAGGTCCCGTCCATGGCGATAGCACGGTCGGCGAGCCGGTCCAGGAAGGCGTGCACAGCTGTCATTTCGCGTTCATCGCCAGTGTCGACCACCGGGATGGTGTGAAAGTTGCCGTCACCGACGTGGCCGACGATCGGTGCAGTGAGGCCCGACCTGCGGATGTCGTCCTCGGTTTTCGTGATGCACTCGGCAAGCCGTGAGATCGGGACGGCCACGTCGGTGACCAGGAGGGTCTTTCCGGGCCATGTGGTGCCGACCGCCCAAAAGGCGTCGTGACGGGCGCGCCAAAGCCTGCTGCGGTCGTCGGGTGCCTCAGCCCAATCAAAGCGGAGGGCACCGGCATCGCGCGCAATCCCTTCAAAGATACGCACTTGGTCCTTGGTCGTGGCGGGCGTGCCGTGGAACTCGACGAAGAGCGTGGGAGCTTCCTCAAGATCGAGTTTGGAATGGGTGTTGACGGCTTTGATCTGGATGGCATCGAGTAACTCGATGCGCGCTAGCCCCAATCCAAGGCTGATCGCATCAATGCTGGCATCGCAAGCACCCTCCAACGACTCGAATGGACACACAGCGGCGACCACGGTTTCGGGAATGCCGAATAGCCGTACAGTCAATTCCGTGATGATGCCGAGTGTGCCTTCCGAACCGATGAGCAGGCGGGTCAGATCATACCCCGCGGCTGACTTTCTCGCGCGTCCGGCCGTGCGAACGATGGTGGCGTCGGCCATCACCGCTGTCACATTGAGGACGTTCTCGCGCATGGTGCCGTAGCGCACCGCGTTGGTGCCCGATGCGCGCGTTGCGGCCATCCCCCCGAGCGTGGCGTCTTCGGCGCCGGGATCGACGGAAAAGAAGAGGCCCTGATCGCGCAGGTGCTCGTTCAAGCGCTTTCGCGTGACACCGGCCTCGATCGTGCAGTCCAAGTCGCGGGGGCGGACCTCGATCACACGATCCATACGCTGCAAGTCGAGCGCGACACCGCCAAAAGGTGCGTTGACGTGGCCTTCGAGCGACGTGCCCGCGCCGAATGGCACGATGGGCACTCGGTGCGCGCCCGCTAGAGCCACGATCTCGGCGACCTCAAGCGTGCTTACGGGCCAGACGACGGCATCAGGTGGTTCGCTAGGTATCCAGGTCAGTGTGTTGGCATGCTGCCCGCAGATGGCGTCTCCCGTCGTGACGCGATCTCCAAATCGCTCTTTTAGGAGGGCAACGAACGCGTCGCTTGTCCGGGCACTTTCGCTTCGGCGCTGCTTGGGCGTTGCCATAGGTCTCTCGGGTGCCGGCTGGGTGGCATCGGGGCTCAATTTGCGCCACGAATGTCGCAAATCGGCCGCGTCCGGACAATCATTGGGTCATTCCGTCGGCGCTTTGCCTTTAATTCGGCCTCACTTTTGGCTAGGCAGACCATAACCCCAGAGCCTTCGCAGCTTAGGTTTGGAATTCCAGAGGTGCTCATGTCCCGGTACTTGTTGCTTACCAGTGTTCTCATTGTCTCCTTCGGATTTTTCACGCTCCAACCCCAGGCGCGCAATGCCGACAACGTGACGGCGGCCGCATCGGGTAGCGAGAGTAAGCCGCTGCGGATTGCAGCAAAAAAGAAGGGCGTCTCAACGCGGCCGACCTCCCCGGAGGACAGTGACACGCCGCCGGGTAAGGCAACCTTCAATGGTGAGGTGCTGTTCGGTTCGCAGACCGTGAGTTTTCTCGTCGACCGCGACATCATTCGGGTCGGGCCCGAAATCGGCAAGTTCGACCGCCTGCGCTTCCGTGTGCTCGGCAACGATATCTTCGTCAGCAGCCTCGATGTTGTCTACGAAGACGGGGAAAAAGAGACGCTCTTGACCAGCCAGCGGATCAACCAGAACCGCAAGACATCCTGGATGCCCTTAAAGCCGGGCAGCTTCATCAAGGAGGTGCGGCTTGTCTACAACTCGCGGCCGAACGCGAGAGGGAACGCGCGTGTCGAGGTCTTTGGCGAGTATGCCGAAGGCTGGCTTGGCGCCGACGGAGAGGGGCGCAAGCATAATGACGGCTGGGTGCTGCTTGGCACTGATACGGCCGGCATGGTGGGCTACGACAAGGTTACAATTCGCGTGGGTGAAAACGACGGCGGCTACAAGAAGCTGCGGGTTTCCGTGAAAGACCGCGATATCACGTTGACGAACCTCACCGTCATTTACGCGGACGACTCCAAAGAGAACCTTGCCTCAGAACGCCAGCGCGTGCGCGCCGACACGGATTTCGGGCCGCTCGATCTGGAAAGGGATGAGGCGATCAAAGAGATCCGTGGGGGCTGGCGCTCGCGTGCGATCTCGACGTCACGGCGCAAGCGCCCTTATGCCACTGTGCAAGTGTGGGGCCAGCACTGAGCCGCGTGTGCGTGCGCCCTAACCGAATGCGCCCCATTGGTGCGAAATGCCGGTGCCGATCTCACGAATGAACTCGTAAGCCTGTTCCATAGGCTCCAGGAGTTCAGTTTCAACGCGGCCATAGTCGTCAACGCCGCGCGGCAGGTAGCTAGCCTTCTCATTAAAGTTGGTGTCACCCTCTGACTCACGGGAGCGGCGGGGAAACGCCTGGCGCATTTCCGAGATAACGTCGGGTACATTGAGCGACAACGCCCACTCAAACACCTGCTGTGATGACACCTCGCTGCGCGACGATGACCGCGGCATTTGTGCGGCCAAGATGAAGACGCGCATGATAAGCGCCAAGCGAATGGCTTGCAGAAGATCGAGCTCAAGGCGGCTATCATCAGGGATCTTGCCGCCCTCGATGCCGATTTCCTCCAGCAGTGCATGAAGCTCAACGGCATCCAGCCGCAAGTGGTGGACGAGGCCGTTGATCGAACCGCACCGTTCGTCCTCAAGTAGATGCGAGGCAAGGGTGCGGAACGCCGGCTCCAGGTGAGCCTCGCGGCCCCAAGAAGCACGCCAGGCCCAAAAGCCCGGATCGAACACGATCGCGTTGGCGCCCATGGCATTGAGGCTCGAAAGCTGCTTGGCGCGGGCGATCATCTCAATGAGTGGCCGCAGTCGCGGCGAGCTTTTGGCGAGAGCGATGAAGCGATCGCGTTCCGAGCCGACGGCGGCACCGAGGCCAGCCACGACATTGGCGACGTAGCCGAATTGCTGAAGGATTGCGTTGTTGGGAATTGCGCGCATACGCGCCGGGTCTCCGCGATCGACGGCGGTGGCGCCTTCCGACTGCCGCCGCACCGGGCGCGAGCCGGTCTTGAACAGCAAGTGAGGGCCGAAGGCGCCGAGGACCGCGCGGTAGCCTGGGTGCGTGAAGAGATGCTCCTGATAGTCCTTCAGGCGCAAGAGGAAGTCGAATGCAAGATTGACGTCGGCATAGAACGGATCATCGCCTTCGGCCGGCTCCGTACCATCCATGATGACGGTGGAGAGCGCGCGTGTCGTCAGTCGATTGTTGGCGAAGAACTGGTAGCCGTCTCCGCCTTGGAAGCTCGTCTCGTGCTTTAAGGGTAGGCCGTTGCGCGCAAATCTGCGGCGGGATTCTTCTGAGAAGACGTAGTGCAGGCGTCTGCGCATCTCGCCGGGATGGGCGCCTCGGCCCATCGACTCGCCATGCGTGGAGAAGATGAGTGTTTCAACGCCCTTGAGGCCAGCGCGCTGGATGCTTTCGGCAACGCTGTGATGGAGGCGCTCGACGGCAAGCGTCGCAGGGATCTGGCCAACGAAGCGGCCGGCATCGGAAAAGCCCGTTTGGTAGGCCAAGCGGCCGCGCTTTGTGACGTAGTCGCGGTAAGCTTTTTGCCCCAACAGGTGCTCAATGATGCGCGGACCGGCTTCGAGGCCCGCAGCGTTTTCGAATAACGGCGAAACGTCGGTGATATCGTCGACGCCAAACAGCGTGGCAAAAAAGACGGCGATCAAGACTGTTGCCGGCGATTCCGACTCAGCAATAAGGAAGCGAATCGGTGTCTCGCTATCGACGTGCTTCTGGATCTGGGCGATGAGGGCGAATTGGCGGATTGCGGTTGCCGTTTCCAGGTCAAGCGTTTCGAAGTTGACGGTCTCATTCTTCGCCGTTTGGATCATCTCGACGATGCGAGCGAGGGCCTGGCTTTCCGAGAGGTCCCGCGTCCACGGCTCATGCACGTAGGCGCGGAAGGCATTGTTGAGCTGGGTGGCATTGATGCGAAGATGAATGTGCGACATGCCAAGGCCCGTCGCCTGCATCAGACCGGAAATGACGGCGACGCTGCGCTTGATTTGCGGGTCCCCGATGCTCTCGAGCAGCGACTGAAAAAGGCTGGTGATCGGCTCGACGGAGGTGATGTTGTAGGTATCGTCCCTCGTGATGACGTTGGCGGCTTCTGCAAGCGGGCGGCCTTTCGTTAAGACCTCGTCGAGTGCCGCGACCTGTTCGTCGATGGCTGCAATCGCGAGGTCGAGCTTGCCGGTTATCTGGCGCTCCAGCCGCTGGAGATCGGCACTCGCATTGAGGGAGAGCTTGAGAGCCTGAAAGCGCTCATGGATGTCGACCAAACTCGCCCGCTTTTCTTGGAGGCGGATGATGAAGGATGTCGTCCAGGTGATATCGGTCCGCCCGTCGAGGTCGTAACCGACCCAGGAGGCGATTGTCGCAAGGCGCGGATTGAGTGTGTAGGCCTCGTCGCCGAATCGGGCGACGGCGGCCGTGTAGAAGCTGTGAAGCAGCTCTGAATACGCATTGCGGAGGTTGCGGATGGCTTTTTGCGCGCGACGATGCTCGTAGGCGAGATCGATATTGTCGTCGGGGCGGTGCGGATAGCCAATCGGGGTATTGGGGTCGACGTCATTGGAGACGGCGATTTCGACAATTCGCTTCGAGAGCGCCTCGGATACACCAAACGTCGGGTGTGCGGTCAAGACGATGCCGGTACGTGGACGCGACCAGCGGGCCTTGAAAGTCTCGAAGTCGGCATCCTTGGCCTCGGCCTCGACAAAGGCCGCGAATTCTTCGTACGTCGTGGCGCGATCGACGAACCCGACGCGCTCGCGCAGATGAAGCCCGCGCTGCACGCAAGCGCGGTCCATCAGACGGGTGGCCAAGGCGCGCAAGTCCTCGAAGGTGATTTCACCTGATTCAAGGCGGCGCGAAAGGCCGAAGGCGACACTAATGATCGGGTTGAGGGCAGGCGTGTCTGGAATCTGTGTTCTTAGACCGCGCAGTTCTTTGCGCAGCTCAATCTCATCGAGCTCGCCTTGCGTCGTGCGCTCAACCGGCTCGTGCATTCAGTCCTCCACCTCTTGCATGCCACCGCCATGGCGACACGTTTGCCGCTGTGAGGAGCGAACGTCGCTTGGCCAGGCAGCGTTGGCCCGCCCATGATCGGGCGGGCCATTTCGCCTAAGCTACCTTTTGAAGCGAGCCGACAACCTTTGCGACTGTCGAACCCATCTCCGAAGGCGTCGGTGCAATTGTGACACCGCAGTCCTTGAGAATTTCCACCTTCTCCGAGGCCGATTCGCCGAACGCAGAGATGATGGCGCCGGCATGGCCCATGCGGCGACCCTTAGGTGCAGACAGGCCAGCGATGTAAGCAATGACGGGCTTCTTCAAATGATCGCGCACGTACTCGCCGGCGGCAGCTTCCTGCGGTCCGCCGATCTCGCCGATCATGAGCACTGCATCGGTCTCGGGATCATTCTCGAAATGCTCAAGTACATCGCGGAACGACGAACCATTGATCGGGTCGCCGCCAATGCCGACGCTGGTCGACACGCCAATGCCGAGGGCCTTCATCTGCGCGGCGGCCTCATAGCCGAGCGTGCCGGAGCGGCCAACGATGCCAACGCGCCCGGGGATGTAGATGTGACCAGGCATGATGCCAAGCATGGCTTTGCCTGGGCTGATGGTGCCGGCACAATTCGGGCCCGTGAGCACCATCCGGTTTTCCTTCCTGTAGCGGCGCATGTACCGCTTCACGCGGATCATGTCCTGGGCAGGAATACCGTCGGTAATGCACACGCAGTATTTGATGCCACCGTCAGCCGCTTCCATGATCGCGTCGGCTGCAAATGGCGGCGGCACGAAAACGATGCTTGCTTCCGCGCCCGTCTCTTCGACAGCGCCTTTGACAGTGTTGAAGACGGGCCGGCCCAGATGGGTCGTTCCGCCTTTGCCCGGCGTCACGCCGCCAACGACGTTGGTGCCGTAGTCGATCATTTCCTGGGCGTGGAAGGTGCCGATGCGCCCAGTAAAACCCTGGATCAGGACAGGGGTGTTCTCATCAATGAAAATAGCCATTTGAGCGTTCTCCCTATCAGGTGTTTTTGGCAGCGGCGACGGCCTTTTCGGCCGCTTCTGCGAGTGTTTCCGCGGTTATGACGGTCAGACCGCTTTCGTCGAGGATGCGGCGGCCTTCCTCAACGTTCGTACCGGCGAGGCGGACGACCACGGGAAGTTTAATGTTGAGATCGTTGATCGCGTCGACGACGCCTTTGGCGACCCAGTCACAGCGGTTGATGCCGGCAAAGACGTTCAAGAGCAGCGCTTTCACGTTCTTGTCCTTGAGCACCGCCTTGAACGACTTGGCAACGCGCTCAGGCGATGCGCCGCCGCCAATGTCGAGGAAGTTTGCCGGATCGCCGCCAGCAAGCTTGATCATGTCGAGCGTCGCCATGGCCAGACCGGCGCCGTTGACGACACAGCCGATGTCACCGTCGAGACCGACGTAGGCGAGGCCACGGTCGGAGGCGTAGGTCTCGCGCGGGTCTTCTTGGCTCTTGTCACGCAGCTCCGCAATATGCGGGCGGCGGAAGAGCGCGTTGTCGTCGAAGGACATCTTTGCGTCGAGCGCAACGAGGTTCTTATCCTTCGTGATGACCAGCGGGTTGATCTCGACCATTGTGGCGTCGAGATCGCGGAAAGCGCGATAACAGCCCATGATCGTGGGAACCAGCTTGCTGATGATTTCTGGATCAACGCCCAAGCCGTAAGCAACCTCGCGGGCCTGGAATTGCTGCATGCCAACGGCCGGGTCGACGACGACGCGGATGATGGTGTCGGGCTGGTTGGCGGAGATTTCTTCGATCTCCATGCCGCCGGCGGCCGACGCAACGACCATGATGCGCTCAGAGGCGCGATCCATCACAAAGCCGAGATAGATCTCTTTGTCGATGTCGGTTGCTTCTTCGATGTAAAGGCGCGAGACGAGCTTGCCGGCAGGTCCGGTCTGGTGGGTGACCAGCTTCTTGCCGAGCAGTTCTTCAGCAGCAGCGGCCAGTTCGGTGTCGTTGGAGCAAACCTTGATGCCACCGGCCTTGCCGCGGGCGCCGGAATGGATCTGTGCCTTGGCGACCCACTTTTTGCCGCCGATTTCGGTGGCGCGATACGTAGCCTGCTCGGGGCTATAGGCGAGACCGCCGCGGGGAATCGGCACTTTGTAGCCCGAGAGCAGCTCCTTAGCTTGGTATTCGTGAATGTCCATGAATTGAGCTCCCTAGAATGCGTTTCTTAGCCTTAGCTTGCGGCTGCGTTTGCCTTGATTGCGCTCGCGGTGGCGAGAAGGTTCTTGGCCATCTTTTCCGACGCCGCGTCGATCATCTTGCCGTCGAGTGAAGCCGCACCTTTGCCTTGAGCTTCGGCTTCCTTGAGTGCCTCGAGGATGCGTTCGGCGCGTTCCACTTCTTTGGGCTGCGGCGAGAACACGGCGTTTGCAAGCTCGATCTGGGACGGATGGATCGCCCACTTGCCCTCGATGCCGAGCGCGGCAGCACGCTTGGCGCCGGCGGTGTAGCCATCGGGATCAGAGAAGTCGCCGAATGGGCCATCGATCGGACGCAAGCCGTAGGCACGGCAGGCAACTGTCATGCGCGACAGCGCGAAGTGCCACTGATCGCCGGGGTAGTCGGGATTGAGGCCGCCGATGACGACGGTACGCGCCTTGTTGAACGCGGCATAGTCAGCAACACCGAAGTGCATCGCCTCAAGCCGGCTCGGGGCCGCAGCAATTGCCTCAACGTTTGCCATGCCTAGCGGCGTTTCGATCAGAGCTTCGGTCGTGACCTTGTTCTTAAGGCCCTTGGCTTCCTCGATCTGGCTGACGATGCATTCCACGGTGTAGACGTCGGCAGGGACGCCAACCTTGGGGATGAGGATGGTGTCGAGCTTCGAGCCAGCCTGCTCCATGATGTCGACGACGTCGCGATACATATAGTGGGTGTCGAGCCCGTTGATGCGCACCGAGACGGTCTTGCCCTTGCCCTTCCAGTCGATGTCGTTGAGGGCCTGGATGATGTTCTTGCGGGCCTGCTCTTTGTCGGGCGGGGCCACCGCGTCTTCGCAATCGAGGAACACGTAGTCGGCGGCGCTGGTGGCGGCCTTTTCAATCATCGTCGGGTTGGAACCCGGAACGGCAAGCTCACTGCGCTGAAGGCGGGACTTGCGAAGCGGATAAAGTGTGTAGCTCATCGGTGGCGTTTCCCTTTTTGGTAGCTATTCTTGTTGTGGCGGGCCCGTTTCCTGGCCGCAGATTCTGGCCAGGGGCCGCGGGCTCTTCGGAAAAAGTAAAGAGACGGCGCCACTCAGGGCGCCGTCGGTCGTGCGTTAGCTTGCAAGTTTGAGTTGGGGCTTGCTGGTGTCTGAAGCTGTCGACGTCTCGCGGAAAAATTCTATCGCAGCGCCGGTGCCGGAACCTGGAGTGATCTGGATTCCGCAATCGCGCATCGCCATCTCGACGCCAAACAATGCGCTGCCGATCAAGATCTCGTCTATTGCGCCGAGGTGACCGATGCGGAAGACCTTGCCGGCGACCTTCGTCAGGCCAACGCCGAGCGAAAGGTTGTAACGGAAGTAGGCAGTCTTCACGACCTGGGCGCTGTCGATACCCTCGGGTACCAGGATGGCGCTGACGGTGTTGGAGTACCACTTGGGTTCTTTGGCGCAGAGTTGGAGGCCCCAGCCTTCGACGGCCTTGCGTACGCCGGTGGCCATCCGATTGTGGCGCGCGAACACGTTGTCCAGGCCCTCGGCGAGCAGAAGATCGAGCGAGGCGCGGAAACCGCGCAGTAGCTGGGTCGCTGGCGTGTAGGGGAAATAACCGTTGTCGTTCTGTTTGATCATATCCTCGAACGAGAAGTAGCAGCGCTCCATCTTGGATGACTTGTTGGCCTCCAGGGCCTTGTCGCTAACGGCGAGGATGCCGAGGCCGGTGGGGAGCATGAACCCCTTCTGTGAACCGGAGACGCAGCAGTCAACGCCCCACTCGTCCATGCGGAAGTCGATGCAGCCCACCGAGCTGACGCCATCGACAAAGAGGAGGGCGGGGTGGTTGGCATCGTTGAGAGCCTTGCGGACGCCGGCGATGTCGCTGGTGACACCTGTGGCCGTCTCGTTGTGCGTGGCAAAGACCGCTTTGATCTCATGGTTCTTATCGGCGGCAAGCGCCTCGGCGTACTTCTCGACCGGGACGCCGACTCCCCACTCTTCGTCGAAGACTTGCGGCTTGAGGCCGAGGCGCACGGCCATGTCCGCCCAGAGCACCGAGAACTGACCGAAGCGGCTCATCAGAACTTTGTCGCCGCGGTTGAGCGTATTGGTGATTGCCGCTTCCCAGGCGCCCGTTCCCGATGAGGGATAAAGAAACACACGTCCCTTGGTGAGTTTGAAGGCCTTCTTGGCGTCCTCGAAGAGGGGCAGCGTGAATTCGGGGAAATCTGGGGACCGCATGTCCTCCATGCGGATGTCCATAGCCGAACGGATGGCCTCAGGAACGTTCGATGGGCCAGGAATGAACAAGTGCGGCTTCACGTGCATATTTTGCTTTCCTCCGGAAACGCGTCAGATTCTTGTATTGTTTTGTCGCGGGTGCGCTGCGGTTCATTCTTTCATTATGACGCCATTCGCGATCCGAACCAGGAATCGCGATTGCTCTGTTGGATCGTTTGCCGCTCGCTCGGGCACTTAAGACCATATGGATGCTCGTGCGCGCAACACCCCGTTGGGCAGCTGCGGAACGCCGTTGGGTAGTGGCTGGTTAGTCCTGATGGGTAGGCTTTTCCTACCCTGTGGATGCAACTCTCAAGTTGTAAATTAATTGGGCCGAATGCGACCGTGGTTTCATGTCGACCAGTGGGAAAGTCTATCCGCTCAGGTCCGCAACGCCAACCCGCATAGCGGCTCCGCTCGAGGGCGCAGGTTCTGCGTTATGTCAGCGCGCGTCCTTGGTGGCAGAAACATACATCGCAACGGCCATGGCGCGATTGTTGACGCCGAGCTTATCGTAAAGGTTCTTCAGGTGGTACTTTACCGTGTTGCGCGAAATGCCAATACGGGAGGCGATTTGCAGGTTGGTCCATCCGTTTGCGAGGGCCGTCAGCAGCTCTCGCTCACGCCCGGTCAACTCGCTTAACGGATCATGCGTCAGCGCCTGCAAATCGATGAAGGGGAGCGACATGCGCCCGCGCGCAACCGAGGCGAGTGCCTCTACCAAGACCGCCGGCTCGTCGCTCTTGGAGATGAATCCCCATGCGCCGAGCCGCACGGATTGGCGCAGCACGTCTTTGCCCGGCTCACCCGTATAGATGATGACGCGCGTTTGCGACTGCTGCCGCTTCAACGCCGTCAACACGTCCCCCCCCGTAATGTCGGGCAGGCTCCAACCGATGACGGCGATGTCGACGGGCTGGTGCTCAATGAGCGCGAGGAAGGCTCCGCCCGTGGGGAGCACGTCGATGACCTCGAAGCGTCCATCGCGTTCGATGAAATCTTTCAAGCCTGCGCGCACGACGGGGTTTTTGTCCGCGACAACGATCTTGGGACGCGGACTATTCGCCTCGTGCTCGGGAGACGCTTCTGCCATGCAGCAACTCGTAGCAGGTATTGCTGAAAAATGACTCATGCGGCCAACTACGAAGGGGCCAGTTTGAGGATTGTTTCTACACCTTTGGCGGCGTCTCGGGCACTGCGGCATCCGCGCAGGAGCCGTGCTCGATCTCGACGGTGGCGTGAACGATACCGTAGCACTGCTTTAGATGCGTTTTGATGGCAGCAGCAACTCGCTCAGGTGGCGACGTATCGGCGATGCGCGCATGGAGCGTCATCAGCCGGCGGTCTTCGGTCAAAGACCAGGCATGAACATGGTGCACGGACTGGACTTCCGGGATTGCGGTCTCGAGATCCTTCTGGATTTCCCGGATGTCGACGTCCTCAGGCGCTGCCTCGAGCAGGATGTGGGCGGCATCTTTGGTAATGAACCACGCGCTGCGCAGGATCAGCGCCGTGATCAGCATCGACAACAGGGGGTCGATGGGCATCCAGCCCGTCCAGAGAATGACAACCGCGGCGATGATAGCTGCAAGCGAACCCAAGAGGTCGGAGAGCACATGCAGCAGGGCCGCGCGCACGTTGAGATTGCCCTTGCCGCCGACGCGCAAGAGTATAAGCGTGGCCACGTTTACGATGAGGCCGACCGAGGCGATGATGAACATCGTGCCGCCCAACACCTCGATGGGCTCAAACAACCGCATTATTGCTTCGTAGAAAATGGCAATCGAAATAAAGAAGAGAGCAAGCCCGTTGGTGAAAGCGGCGAGAACCTGAAAGCGGTCGAAGCCGTAAGTTCTCTTCCAATCGGCGGGTCTTGTCGCGATGCGAACCGCGAACCAGGCGAACACCAAGGCTGCGGTGTCGGTCAGCATGTGCCCTGCGTCGGCAAGCAGGGCGAGAGAGCCCGAAATAAATCCTCCCACGGCCTCTGCGACCATGGTGACCCCAGTGAGCAGTGCCGCCCAGAATAGGCGCCGCTCGTTCAGGTTGCCGCCGGTGCCGTGATTGTGTTGGTGTCCCATGGGTCCCAGGCTGGTCTTGCAGCTCTATATATCCCACGTCCCGTCAAGTGAGGCGAGCTTCGTTCTTGGTTGAGGCTTTCGTTTCATCGTGCGCGAGGGCGAATTGCGATCGTTCTTATTCAGGTTTGCCGTGCCGCGCGCGGTGGCCCGATCGGCAGAAATTGTTGGTGTCCTGGTTCTCATGAGTGAGCCCAACGAGCAAGAAAAAGCGGCAGCGCGCTCCGCAACATGGCAGGGGCTGCGCTCGCTTGCCGCGGCACTAAAGACGAGCGGCAGTGCTGGTCAGGGGAATGGTGAAGGCGGCAACCGCAATCATCCCGTTGCCGCTCTCGTCCTCGTCACGGTTTCCATGGCGCTCCTTGTCGGCATTGCCGCTGTAGGCAGGAGTGCGGCCCTGTCGGGCATGGATCCCATGCAGATCCTTTTCTTTCGCAATTTCTTTTGCGTCGTTTGGATGCTGCCGCTGTTTGCGTGGCGTGGGATGTCACTCGTCAAGACAAGCCAGTTCCGGCTCTACGGGATGCGCGTTGGGCTGAGCTTCGTCTCGATGATGTGCTTTTTCCAGGCGCTTGCGCTGCTGCCCATCGGGGACGTGACGGCGATCAGCTTCCTTTCGCCGTTGTTTGGGACCCTGTTTGCCATTCTCTTGCTTGGCGAACACGTGGGCTCGCGCCGCTGGGTCGCACTAGGTGTCGGCTTCCTTGGCGCCATGATCATCTTGCGCCCCGGGGGTATGGGCTTCGGGTTCGGTCAGATGGCCGCGCTGACCTCGGCCATGACTGTGGGCGTCATCGGCCCACTGGTGAAGCAGCTCACATCGTCGGACGACGCGGACCGCATCGTGTTCATCACCAATGTGCTGATGACCGTCATTTCGATCATACCGGCGCTCTTCGTTTGGATCTGGCCATCGCCTGAGCTCTTGGTCGAGCTCGTTCTAATGGGTTTGTTTGCGGTGCTTGGGCATATGACGCTTGTGCGGGGCTACGCCGTGGCCGATGCCTCGCTGACGATGACGTTCAAGTTCAGCCGACTGCCATTTTCAGTTCTTGTCGGCTACCTTGCGTTTGGCGAGCTGATCGACGGTTGGACCTGGGTTGGCGCCATCATCATTTTTGCAGCTGCCGCCTACGTTACACATCGCGAGTCAGCACTTGCTCGCGCGCGCAGATTGGCTGAACCTGATGTTGATGTTGACCCGCAGAGCCTGACGCCGCTGCGGTTGAAGGACTGATCGGCAGCACAGAGTCTGCCGTTGGTTTAAACCTCACGCTCAAAAAAGAGAGGCCGCCGGCCGGGAAGGCCGACAGCCTCAATTACCCCGCTGCCTTGTCTTTCCTGTGCGCGGGAAAATGTTCTCGGCGGACCTGTTTGGCAAGCAGACTTGTGAGGGTGCCCACTCTTTTTTGGTGACTGGCGATCGTGCGAACTCGTGCTCAGCGATAGTCCCTGCGTGCGGTGTCACAGTTGTCCATCTTTTGCCCCAATCCTCGTCAACGGCCAGACCGCACTCTAAAGCGTAGGCGACACGGCCACTTCGTGAGGTCAAGTTTTTTTCCTGAGAGTAGACCTGCCTGCGCCCGACGGATTCACGGTCAGACCACCGAAATTTATCCACTGCTCATGTACGCACCGTCGCAGCGGCGACAGATGCTCACCCGCAACAGGCGAACGGCAATGCATCTCAACTTCTGAGCGCCGTGCGCGACGCCATGGGAGTGAGGCGTGAAATGTTGCCATGTGGGCCAGCCCCGCCCAATCGAAACTGAGGAATGCACTGATTGCGCGGCCCGGGGCTCAAGTCTTTGGCGGCTGCCAACAGCGCGAGACTTGCGCCAGCCGGTGACAACGCCGTCGTCATCGCGCTAGCTTGCCGCACGCTGCCACTGTGCAGCCGGGAATGTGCTGGGGCCGATGCCGCTATCGTTGGGCGCATTGCCTTCGCAAGGGACGTCGAAACGATTCTCGGCTTTCGCTTCTTCGTACTGGCCTTGGGGTTCGGTTGGTCGTCGTGCCGCGCTTGACTCGGTGATCTGCATCGGATGGGTGCCCGTTAGCGCACCCGTGATGATCTAAATCGGTGCTGCGATCTTAATGATGCAGTGCGGCATCGCGTCTGTTGGCAAGTCGAGGCTTGGCGGGCGCCATTCAAGACGCCAATATCGGAGCGCGCGGCGGCAACTTGACCGTTGCCGCTGCATCAATCAAGGCCGCCGGATAAGAGCGCATTTGGGAGGGTATAAGCCTGTGACCGTTAAGTCCGACATTGAGATTGCCCGTGCGGCGACCATGAAGCCGATCGCCGAAGTTGCCGCGAAGGTGGGCATCCCGCCCGAAGCCCTCATTCCGTTTGGGACAACCAAGGCGAAAGTGTCCTTCGATCACATCAATTCTTTGAAGGACAAGTCGGACGGCAAGCTGATCCTGGTCACTGCAATCAGTCCAACGCCAGCAGGCGAGGGCAAGACGACGACGACGGTCGGTCTAGGTGACGGTCTTAACCGGATCGGCAAGAAGGCCATGATGTGCCTGCGCGAACCGTCACTGGGTCCCTGCTTCGGTATGAAGGGCGGCGCAGCAGGCGGTGGATACGCGCAAGTCGTACCGATGGAGGACATCAACCTCCACTTCACTGGCGACTTTCATGCGATCACGTCGGCCCACGACCTCCTCTCGGCGATGCTCGACAATCACATCTATTGGGGCAACAGCCTGGGGCTGGACAGCCGCCGGATAACGTGGCGGCGCGTGCTTGACGTGAATGACCGCGCGCTGCGCTCCATCGTTAATTCGCTCGGCGGGGTTACGAACGGCTTCCCGCGCGAGGACGGTTTCGACATCACGGTCGCTTCTGAGGTGATGGCAATCCTGTGCCTGGCGCTGGATTTGAACGATCTTGAGCGCCGGCTCGGCAACATCATTGTCGGCTATACGCGGGACAAGAAGCCAGTACGTGCGCGCGAGATCAAGGCCGACGGCGCGATGACGGTTCTGCTCCGAGACGCGCTGATGCCGAACTTGGTGCAGACTCTGGAGAACAACCCCGTGTTCATTCATGGCGGGCCGTTTGCCAATATCGCGCATGGGTGCAATTCCGTCCTCGCGACTAAGACGGCTTTGAAACTTGCTGACTACGTGGTGACGGAAGCCGGCTTCGGCGCCGATCTCGGGGCCGAGAAGTTCTTCGATATCAAGTGCCGCAAGGCTGGACTTGCGCCCGATGCGGTGGTCTTGGTTGCCACGGTGCGTGCTTTGAAGATGCATGGCGGCGTCTCGAAAGAGAACCTGAAGAATGAGAACGTGATGGCCGTAAATAAGGGTTGCGAGAACCTCAAGCGGCACCTCGAAAACATTGCCAAGTTCGGTGTTCCTGTCGTGGTCGGCGTGAATCGCTTCATCACCGACACAGATGCTGAGATTCAGGAAGTCGTGAAGGCAGCCGAAAGCGTCGGCACAAAAGCCTTTATGTGTAATCACTGGGCCGATGGGGGCGCAGGGACGACTGATTTGGCAAATTACGTCGTCGAAGTGGCCGACAGTGGCAAGGCCAACTTCAAGCCGCTTTATCCCGACGAGATGCCTCTGCGCGAGAAAGTGAAGACGATCGCAACGCAGATCTACGGTGCTGCAGACATCTCTTGCGACGCATCCGTGGAGACGGCCTTCAAAGATTTGGAAGACAATGGTTTTGGAAACCTGCCGGTTTGCATGGCCAAAACGCAGTACTCTTTTTCAACCGATCCCACGTTGCGTGGCGCGCCGTCGGGGCACATTGTTCCTGTCCGCGAGCTCCGGTTGTCGGCGGGTGCAGAATTTGTTGTTGTTATCACGGGCCAGATCATGACTATGCCGGGCTTGCCAAGAGTGCCGGCGGCGGAGTCCATTCGTATCAATGAGGCTGGACAGATCGAGGGTCTGTTCTAGTCTCACAGCGGCCGACAGTCCCCATCGGGCCGGACGCGCCCAAATGTGGTCCGCCGTTGAAACGGTATGACGTTCGCGCATGTATGCGCTGCCGATTACAGGGGCATGTGCCTATTGAGCGGGCAGCGCGTGACGCGATGCGCGCGCGATTCACTCCAATTTGTAGGCATCTGCCTGCTGGCCCGGCATTTGCGATAGAGTAGAGTGCGTGAATAACGAGGACCCCTTGCGCGCGGCATTCGATGAAATGAATGGTTTGGGTGGCGAAGTACGCTCACCCTATCTTGACGTAGCCGAGTGGCTTGGCACGCAGAAGGTCGATGACCTGAAGCGAAAGGTGATCGAGGCCGAGACCCTATTTAGGCGTACGGGCATCACGTTCGCGGTCTACGACAGCCAGGACTCTAGCGAACGGCTCATACCGTTCGACATCATTCCGCGCATTATTTCGGCTTCTGAATGGCGGCGGCTCTCCATCGGCATTGAGCAACGCGTGCGCGCGCTCAACGCTTTCATGTACGATCTCTACCACCGTCAGGAGATCATCAAGGCCGGCCGGATTCCCGAAGAGCTCATTATCAACAATAGCGCTTTCGTGCCCGAAATGATCGGCGCCAAGCCACCGCGAGGGATCTACAGCCACATCGTCGGCGTTGATATCGTGCGCACGGGCGAAAACGATTTCTTTGTACTCGAGGACAACACGCGCACCCCTTCGGGCGTCTCCTATATGCTCGAAAATCGCGAAACGATGATGCACATGTTCCCGGATCTTTTCGCAAGGAACCGTGTGTCGCCGATCGAGGACTACCCCGAAAATCTCCTGAAGACGCTGGAAAGTGTGGTGCCTACCGACGTGGACGAGGAGCCGACGATCGCTCTGTTGACGCCCGGAATCTATAACAGCGCTTATTTCGAGCACTCGTTCCTCGCCGATCAAATGGGTGTGGAGTTGGTCGAAGGACAGGATCTGTTCGTCCTCGATGGTGCCCTGCAGATGAAGACAACACTGGGCCCCAAGCGGGTGCATGTTCTCTACCGGCGCATCGACGATGAGTTTCTTGATCCTCTCGTGTTTCGCCCTGATTCGGTCTTAGGCGTGCCAGGCCTTTTCGATCTCTATCGCGCGGGCCGGGTGGCGATCGTCAACGCGCCGGGTGCCGGTATCGCGGACGATAAAGCGATCTACAGCTACATCCCCGAGATCATACAATTCTATACTGGCCGCGCGCCGATCTTGAAGAATGTCCCGACTTACAACTGCCGCAAGGCCGACGATCTTGCATACGTGCTCGACAACATAAGCGAGTTGGTGGTCAAAGAGGTGCACGGGTCTGGAGGCTACGGGATGCTTGTGGGACCAACGGCTTCCAAGGAAGAATTGGAAGGCTTCCGCAAGAAGCTCGAGGCCAACCCGGACAACTACATCGCCCAACCGACGCTCGCCCTGTCTACGTGCCCGACATTGGTGAATGCCGGCGTTGCTCCGCGCCATTTGGATTTGAGGCCGTTTGCACTATTCGGCGACCGGTTCCGGCTGGTGCCCGGCGGCCTGACCCGTGTGGCGCTCAAAGAAGGCTCGCTTGTGGTCAATTCGAGCCAAGGCGGGGGAACGAAGGATACCTGGGTCTTGCAGGACTAAGGTCAAGGAAGGCAAGCGGATACGCGATCCATGCTCGGACGGACGGCAAATGACATCTACTGGCTCGCGCGATATGTCGAGCGTGCGGAGAATATGGCGCGCCTCATCGAGGTCGGCTACCGCATCGCGCTTCTGCCGCGCGAGGGCGAGGACTACACCGAGGAGTGGCGATCGACACTTGCGAGTGCGGGCTGCGCGGACGCCTATTTCGCTAGGCACGAGACGCTCAACACACGCGACGTCATCAACTTCCTATTGTTCGATTGCGAAAATCCTTCAAGCATCCAAACGTGTTTGTCGAAGGCGCGGCGTAGCGGGCGCGCACAACGTATCGCGCTTACGCGCGACATGTGGGAAGCGCTAAATGACGCTTGGATTGAGTTTTCCGGTATTCGACCGGTCGACGTTACGGCCAACGAACTGCCAAGAATTCTGGACTGGATCAGGTCGCGCTCCGCACTTTATCGTGGGGCGATGCTCAATACGATCCTGCGCAATGACACCTACTACTTCAGCCAGATCGGCACGTTCTTGGAGCGCGCCGACAATACGGCGCGGATTCTCGATGTGAAGTATTACGTACTGCTGCCAGAGGTCGAGATGATCGGCAGCGGCGTCGACAATGTGCAGTGGGGCGCCATCTTGCGTTCTGTTTCCGCTCATCGCAGCTACCGCTGGGTTTATCGGCAAAGCTTTAACCCCTGGCGCATCGCGCAGTACCTCATTTTCCATCGTGCTATGCCGCGGTCGCTTCGCGCATGCTATGATGAAGCAATGAGCTCTTTGGATGGCTTGGCACAGCTATGTGGTGAGCGTCATGCATGCCACGAAACGGCCATGGAGACGAAGCGAATTCTTGTCGAGAGCGATATCGATAATGTATTCCAGTCGGGACTACACGAGTTTCTCCTAGACTTCATCGGCCGCAATAACCGTGCTGGTCGCGAAATCGCGGAGGCGTACCATTTTGTCGGTTGAGCAGGGAGTTATGGTCTCGTGATCGTGTCGATCAGCCACGTAACGCGATACTCTTTCGCTGTGCCGGCTCACTACAGCGTTCAATGCCTGCGCCTGACGCCGCCCAATTTCGATGGGCAGCGCGTTGTTTCATGGTTAATCGACATGCCCGAGTTCGACAAAGCAGTGTGCTTCCGAGACTGCTTCGGAAACGTTGCCCATCTGGTCTCTGTTTCCGAGAGTCATGGAGAAATTCCCATTTCGGCCAAGGGCAGCGTTGAGACAGAGGATCGGGCAGGCTTCGTGAGGGGTTTGGACGAACCGGCGCCTCCGCGTGTTTACCGGCGCGTGACACCGAAAACTGAACCAAGCGACGACGTTCTCGATCTTGTCGCCGGAGTCAAAGAGACCGATGCGATCGATCGCATGCATGGTCTGATGAAGGCGGTCGGCGAAAAGGTCGCCTACGAGATTGGCTCAACCACGGCTCACACGAGCGCCGCCGAAGCGCTTCGCGATGGCAAGGGCGTCTGTCAGGATCACGCTCACGTCTTCATTTCAGCAGCCCGGGTCATGGGTTTGCCTGCGCGCTATGTGAATGGCTACTTTTTCACCGATGAGGATGAGCCCTCTGAGGCCCATCATGCCTGGGCGGAGGTTTGGATCGACGGCCTCGGTTGGTTGGGGTTCGATCCGGCCAACAACGTTTGCCCTACTGATCAATACGTCCGTCTCGCCTGCGGTCTCGATTCGGGATATGCAGCTCCAATTAGGGGAACGAGACGTGGGGGGCAAGACGAGGTTCTTGACGTCTTCGTCGAAGTTCAGCAGCAAGTCACACAACAGTGAATCGCCGATTGCCGGTTGTTTCTCAACCGCGCGGCAGAGCCGAGCAGGGGTGAAGCGATGACCTATTGTGTCGCCATGCGATTGGATCGAGGCCTTGTGTTCGCAGCAGATACACGGACGAACGCCGGCATCGACAATATCGCGCAGTACCGCAAGATCCACTACTGGTGCGAACCTGGGGATCGCGTGATCATACTGCTGGCGGCCGGCAACCTGTCTTTGACACAGTCGGTAATCAGTCTGCTTAACGAGCAGATCATCAACCCGGAACCAGACACTCCGACGATTCTCACTGCCACTTCGATGTACCGGGCCGCGCGGCTCGTCGGCGATGCCGTGCGTGACGTGCGGGCTGTCGACGGGCCGGCACTCGATGCCGGGCGGACAGGCTTTGCTGGATCCTTCATTCTTGGCGGGCAGGTCAAGTCGGAGCCACCACGTCTGTTCCAAATCTATCCGGAGGGCAACTTCATCGAGGCGACGGACGACACGCCCTACTTCCAGATCGGCGAGCACAAGTATGGCAAACCCATCCTCGACCGGGTAGCGCAGCCCAGTATGCGTCTTGGCCAAGCGGCCAAGCTGATCCTTTTGTCGTTCGACTCCACACTGCGTTCGAATCTTTCAGTCGGCATGCCGATCGATATTCTCATTTACGAACGCGATAGCCTTGATTTGCGCCGTGAAAAGCGTATCGGCCCGGACGACGAATACTTTAGGAATCTATCGGCTTCTTGGTCTGAGGCACTGCGAGAAGCTTTTGCAAGTATCGAAGAATTCGATGTTTAGGCCTGACTGGGCGGCGCTTGCTTGGATTAAAGCGCGCATTGGCCGCAATTGCCCTGGAGCGGTTGCTTGGAGTACCCCATGCGTCGTCGGAGCTGGCCTGAGAGATTGAAATCGGACGACGGCCATATCTGCGTTGATCGATGGTGGGGCTCGGCCATTTTGTGCCGGGCGCGAGGAGGAGACGCGTTGTGAACGTCTGTATGATTGGCGCCGGCTACGTGGGGCTTGTGTCGGCGGCTTGCTTTTCTGAGTTCGGTTGGACCGTGACGTGCGTCGACAAAGACGAGTCACGACTTGCGGAAATGAAATCTGGCAAGTCGCCGATCTATGAACCCGGTCTCGACGACTTGCTTCAGCGCAACATGAGCGCCGACCGGTTGCGTTTCACGGGTGAACTCGCCGCCGCGGTGAAGACTGCCGATATCATTTTTCTCGCGGTCGGGACGCCAATGAGGCGCGGTGATGGTCATGCCGACCTTTCGTATGTTTATACCGCCGTCGAGGAGATGGCGCCTCACATGGACGGTTTTACCGTTGTCGTCACCAAGTCGACCGTGCCGGTGGGCACGAGCCGCGAGATCGAACGCCGCTTGCGCGCACTCCGGCCGAAGGGTGACTTTGCCGTTTGTTCGAACCCAGAGTTCTTGCGCGAGGGTTCGGCGATCCAAGATTTTACGCATCCGGATCGGGTGCTCGTCGGTACCGATAGCGACCGCGCGCGCGAATTGATGGCGCGACTTTATAAGCCTCTGTCCTTGCGCAATGCACCCGTAATGTTCGTCGGAAGAGAATCAGCCGAGCTTGCCAAGTACGCCGCAAACGCATTCCTTGCGCTCAAGATCAGCTTCATCAACGAGGTCGCCGATCTGTGTGAGGAGGTCGGCGCCAATGTTCAGGAGGTCGCCTCAGCGATCGGCAAAGATCGGCGTATCGGTGACAAGTTTCTCCATCCCGGACCGGGATATGGCGGCTCTTGCTTCCCCAAGGATGTCTCCGCACTGGTGCGCACGGCACGCGAAGCAAAGTCGCCCGTATCGATCGTGGAGCAAGTCCAGCGTGTCAATGACGAGCGCAAGATCTCCATGGCCAAGCGCATCGAGGAAGCAGCCGGCGGAACCGTGAACGGGAAGACGATCGCGATCTTAGGCATAACCTTCAAGCCCAATACGGACGATATGCGCGATGCACCGAGCCTCGTCATCGTGCCGATGCTGCAGGAGCGCGGGGCGACCGTGAGGGTTTATGATCCTCAAGGACGCAAACAGGGCGAGCCTTTGCTGCCGGGCGTTGCGTGGTGTAGTGGCGCTCTTGATGCAGCAGATGGTGCCGATGTGCTTGTCGTTGTGACGGAATGGAATGAGTTTCGTGCGCTCGATCTGGACGCGGCCAAGGAGAAAATGCAGGGCGACGTTCTTGTTGATCTGCGCAATGCCATCCAACCGCAACAAGCCGAAGCCGCCGGGTTCCGGTACCAGGGGATTGGCAGTGGCAGGGTGAGCTGAACGGCTCCCTTATGCCTGACCTAAGACATCATGGTGCTCGGGTGCCGGGACAGGGCCAAGTCCGCCGGCCCTTGCGCGTCGGAGTGAACGAGCCACGGGCCTTAGGACGCGAGGCAACACCTTCTCCTTCGGCCCAAAGGTTTGCGCGCGTCCGTTTGCCATGACAAGCACTTGGTCGATGGCGGCAAGTGCGCCGCCGCGATGGGCGACAACAATCGCGATGCCCCCGCGCTTGCGCACGGAGGCAATGGCATTTTGCAGCGCAACGCTTCCGCAACGATCGAGGTTGGCGTTGGGCTCATCAAGCACCACCAGAAAGGGGTCGTGGTACAGCGCGCGTGCAAGCGCCAGCCGTTGGCGCTGTCCTGCAGACAAGACTGTACCATGTCCTCCGACTTGTGTTTGGTATCCCTGCGGCAGTTGCGCAATCATGTCGTGCGCCTCGGCCGCGCGCGCTGCTCGCAGCGTGTCTTGCGGGGCCGCCGCAGGATCAAAGCGGGAGATGTTCTCGGCCACCGTCCCTTCGAAGAATTGGATGTCCTGGGCCATGTAGCCGACGTGTTGTCCGAGCGTGTCTGGCAACCAGCGTTCGATCATCATGTCGTCGAGCCGCACGCAGCCTTTCGTGGAGACGGCACTCCATGCGCCGGCAAGCGCACGAACCAGTGTGGATTTACCAGATGCGCTGGGGCCGATGATGCCCAGACCGTCTCCAGCCTTGAGTGCAAAGCCAATGTCGTGGACTACCGGGTGTGCTGCACCGGGTGGCGTTACAGAAAGGTGCTCGACCGACAACGACAGGTGCGGCTTTGCCAAACCGGGCCGGATCTCCGCCCGAGACTGTGCCGTGTACAACAAGATGGCGAGTCGGACGTAGCTTTGCCTGGCGAGCGAAATGCTGCGCCAATGTGTGATGGTGGTCTCAACCGGTGCCAGGGCGCGCGAAAGCAGGATCGACGCGGCGACAATGACACCGATGGAACCTTGATCCCAGATGACGAGAAAGGCGCCGAGCCCGACGATTCCGGATTGAACGATCGACCTTATGGTTCGGGCGGCAGAGCCGACGCGGTTCGCTGCGGCCGATGCGATGAGTTGATCGTTCAGGTGGGCTGCGTTCAATGCAGTCCATCGTCTGAACAATCGTGGGCCGAATCCCATCGCGCGCGTGGTTTCCGCGCTACTGAGTACCGCGGCGCCGGTTGCCCATCTTTTGGCCCCGCTGTCGGTCGCCGTTTTCGTCGGACTCGCGCATCTCAATTCCGCAAGGACCGCCAAGCACACGAGGAGCATTGCGCTTAGCGTTGCAAAAAGGCCGAGCAGTGGATGCAGAAGAAAGATGACGCCGAGGTAGATCGGCAACCAGGGAAGGTCGAAGAGAGCAGTCAGAGCTCGTCCGGAGAGAAATGTGCGAATGTGGTCAAGGCTGCGCAGCGGCTGCAGTCTGTCACGTTGGGGCGATCCGCGCAGCGCGAGTCGCTGTGCTGCGGGAAACACATGCTCTGCGAGTTCGGAATCAATGCGCGCACCAGCACGAGAGAGCAGGCGCATTCTGTACCATTCAAGAAGTCCGCTGACGGCATAGAGGCCGATCATTGCGACAGTCAGGGTCGCAAGAATTGAAAGGCTACGTGAAGGCAGAACCCGGTCGTAGATTTCCAGCATGTAGAGGGAGCCGGTTAGTGCAAGAACGTTGATGACTCCCGAGAGCAAGGCTGCGGCGATGAATAGTCTCAAGTTGTTGCGGAAAGCCTTTGCGAGAGTGTCAATCCTCGCGCGCCTCAACTTGAGCCGATCTTGCACCGTGTCGCATTGGCGCGATTCCGGACCCGCCAATCCCCCGTTGTGTCGCTTCCGATAACAGGCCGTCCCTTCCTTTGGCCGGGGAAGCCCTGCTTCGACATGCCTAATTTCTAGCATAGATTGAACAAAATATAAATATCGCGTAATGCGCGAACCTGTTCGTCCTTGTGTAACGGTTGATGCGCCAACGTGACAAACGGACCGCAAAGAGGTGGGCATGACCCGTCTTCGAAGAATCGGGTTGCGAGTTGGGTCGTCTCGCCCAGAGCTGTCGAATTAGAATAGAAAGAGCTGAGGCGCCTAGAAATGCTGGAAAATGGGAATGGCTATCCGCACGTCGAACGCCAGTGCTGAGCCCGAGGCTCCGACGCAAACACTGGCTGCCTTCCTGGGCAGTTGGGCTGGCACGCGGCCGGCCCGCATTGCTGTTGGCGCGGCGGTCGAAGCGCTCGCGAATGTCGCCGTCGACACTGCCGATCTTCTCGCCCTAGGGGCGCTCGCCGGGCCTCTCGGCCGCGCGACGGGTAAGAAGGGCGAGGTCGACGAGCAAAAAGAGATCGACGTTCTGACCAACGATTGGATCGTCGAAGCACTAAGGCACGCGCCCGTCGCTGCCGTAGTCTCGGAAGAAATGGACGGGCCGCTTTTGCTCGATGCAAAAGCACCGCTGCTTGTTGCCGTCGATCCCTTAGATGGTTCTTCCAATGTCGATGCCAACGCGGCAGTCGGCATGATCTTTACCGTGTTGCCCGCCCTTGAGCACAACGATGAGCCTTCCGCGTTTCTGCAGCCAGGCGTCAATCAACTTGCCGGGGGATTTGTAGTCTATGGACCTCAAACGACGTTGGTTGTGAGCGTCGGCATCGGAACGCAAATCTTTACGTTCGACCGCCGGTCAGGGCAGTTCCTGCTGAGCCATCCAATGGTGGAGATCCCGCCGACAACAAGCGAGTATGCCATAAACACGTCGAACAACCGGCATTGGGACGATCCGGTGAACACGTACGTGGAAGATTGTATGCGCGGCAAAGTTGGACCGCGTGGTCGAGACTTCAATATGCGTTGGACTGGTTCGCCTGTTGTCGATATCTACCGCATTCTTTCGCGCGGCGGGATCTATCTCTATCCTGGCGACAATCGACCCCAGTTCCGGTATGGGCGCTTGCGGCTGATCTATGAGGCAAGTCCAATGGCATGGGTCGTCGAACAGGCCGGGGGCGCGGCGTCCACGGCTTACACGCGCGTGCTTGAGGTTGTGCCAAAGTCACTTCATCAGCGTGTTCCAATGATCGCGGGTTCCCGCGCTGAGGTGGACTATGTGCTACGCCTGCATGATGGGCGACCGATCCGGGGCGAGCGCTCGCCGCTCTTCAGCGGTCGGGGCCTCTTCAGGTTCTGACTGTAATCAGCATTAGGAAAAGGACGGCGGCGAGAAGACATGTCAGTTAGGCACCCCATAATCTCGATCACGGGTTCGTCTGGTGCGGGAACGTCCTCGGTCAGGCAGACGTTCGAGAATATTTTTCGGCGAGAGCGCACAGACGCTGCGTTCATCGAGGGAGATGCCTTCCATCGCTATGACCGTGCCGAGATGGAAGTCGCCAGTGCCGAGGCGAGCAAACAAGGCAACAACCATTTCTGCCATTTCGGTGTGGAAGCCAACCTTCTTGAAGAACTCGAGGCGGTGTTTCGCAGCTACGGAGAGAACGGCACAGGGCGAACCCGCCATTATGTGCACGACGAGAAAGAGGCGCAGAGTTTTGGGGCGCCCGTTGGAACGTTCACGTCGTGGGAAGAGTTCCCAGACGGCACCGACATCCTCTTTTACGAAGGGCTACATGGAGCAGTTGTCACCGAGAAAGTGAATATCGCCCAACACGCAGACCTCAAGATCGGCGTGGTTCCTGTGATCAATCTAGAGTGGATCCAGAAAATTACTCGGGACAAAGCATCCCGCGGATATTCGACTGAAATGATAACCGAGGTGATCCTCCGGCGCATGCCCGCCTACGTCAAATACATCTGTCCGCAGTTCACGCGGACGGACATCAATTTTCAACGCGTGCCAACCGTCGATACTTCGAATCCGTTCATAGCGCGTTGGATTCCAACCCCAGACGAGTCGATGGTCGTCATCCGCTTCAGGGATCCTCGGGGCATCAATTTTCCCTACCTGCTGTCAATGATCCCTTTGAGCTTCATGTCGCGGGCAAATTCGATCGTTATCCCCGGCGGATCACTTGATCTTGCGATGCAACTCATCCTGACGCCCCTTATATTGACCCTTGTGGAGCGCAGGCACAGAGCTTCATAAGTATTCGCGAACCCATGTGTTAATTTGCGGGTGCATCAGCGGAAGTGTTGTGGGCGGTGCTCACCGACCGAACTGGGCCAGCCAGCAGCGCACGGGAAACGCACGAGAGGAGCCTTGAATGGACCGACCGATTTACGTTGCCGCCTCGATTCTGTCGGCCGATTTCGCACGCTTGCGCGAGGAGGTCATGGCTGTCGACGCAGCCGGTGCCGATCGCATCCACCTTGACGTGATGGACGGGCACTTCGTTCCCAACATCACGTTTGGTGCACCGGTCATAAAGGCCATTCGATCTGCCTCGCCAAAGATTTTCGACGTACACTTGATGATCGAGCCAGCCGATCCGTTTCTTGAGGCATTTGCCGATGCGGGTTCGGATAGCTTGACGGTTCATGCCGAGGCAGGCCCCCATCTCGATCGTTCCTTGCAGGCAATCCGGGCGCTGGGAAAGAAGGCCGGTGTGGCGATCAATCCGGCGACGCCTGAAGATGCCATTGAGTACGTGCTCGATCGGCTCGACCGCATTCTGGTGATGACGGTCAATCCAGGGTTCGGTGGGCAGAGCTTCATTCCGGCGGTTGTCGACAAGATCCGGCGCATTCGTGAAATGGTGGGAGACCGTCCGATCGAAATTGAAGTGGACGGCGGTGTGGCACCTGAAACGGCGGGCTTGGTCGCGGCGGCTGGTGCCAACGTGCTTGTTGCCGGCTCGCATGTGTTCAAGGGTGGATCGCAAGAGGCTTATGCCGCAAACATTGCAGCCTTGCGAACAGCTGCTGAAACAGCGCGGTCCAGAGCGGCGGCCTGACTGCTATCGCCATCTTAGGGCGCGTGGTCCGTTTCGCCGTTGCGCTCGATGAGTTGCCTGCCAAGGGCGAAGAGCGCGGCGCAAAACCCGAACACGGCGACAAACCAAGTTTGCCACATGCCATAGCTGCTGGCCGCGACAGCGGCGGAGGAAGCAAAAGTTGCGTACGCATAGGGCTGCAGGTTCGCCGCCAGCCGCCGGATCTGTTGGATGATCGAAAGTCCGGCCAAGGCAAACAATACAGCTCCGAGCAGTCCAAGCTCGTACCACGTCTGCAAATAAAGATTGTGTGCGTGGCGGCTCAACGTGCGCTCGAAGGCCTCGTCTGGAAGTTGCGGCACTTCCTTGCTCAGCTTTGGTCCGATTACATACGTCGACGTGGCGCCAACTCCGAAGATGGGCGACTTGAGTGTCTGCGTCGCCGTGAAATTCCAGATTATGATTCTGTGCCGCGCCGAGTCCTGCAACCAAGTCGCATTGTGAAGGTCGAACCGATGCGCCAGCATTGCGGACGGGACAACGACCAGGCACGCGATGATCCACGCCGTGGCAATCAGATGACCCGTGAGGCGGGGCCACGCCCGCGCAAGGGCGAAGGCGACCAGTCCTACAACAAAGGCCACCATCGATGTCTCGTGCATCGACAAGAACACGACAGCGGCCGCTAGGGATACGATTGCACCGACCGCGAACATGCGCCGCGACCCCGACAGAGTGCCCTGAACTGCCATTACGGTTGGCCAGAGAATTGGCGTGATCGGGGTCGCGTTGCGGGCTAGGCTTCCCTGCCAAATGGCAACGAGCGAGCCATTTTTCCATTCGTAGTTCCGCAACGGGCTGACGTCATGTGGACCCAGGCCAGCCGCATTGATGAGCGCAATTTTTATCGCGCTGTCGGTTAGTTCTTCAATCAGAAAATAGACTAAGCCGATGGTAAGGCCGATCCACAGGCCCTCTCCCATGTGAAGAAGATCGCCGCGACTCTCATGGGCAAGGAGGTTCACTATGATGAGAGTGCCCAAGGCAATGACGAGGACCAGGCTCGTCTTGTACATGGCCAGCTGGGTATCTGCCGCCCATGTCGCGCTGACCATGCCATAGAGAATGAAGATCCAGAGATACGCAGGGATCGCTGATGTTGATGCGAAACCCTGACTAAGATTTCCCCGTGCAATGGATGCAATGACGAAGGCTAAGACTGTTGCGCCGAAAAAAAATGGAATCGAACGTGAACCGACAAGGCCTGCGGAAACGCTGACCATGATGAACGTGCCGAGGATGATTCCACAAAGGCGGTCCCGAAGAGGGTGCGCAGATCGATCCAAGTTACTCGAAAACACGCCTCACCCCCGGTCGAATGGTAAACGATGCCGCAGTTCTCAGGCGCATTGCCATGCAAATATTTCTCAGGCGTACAAGCGGTATTGAACACCGTCAACCAGTCAGGTGACCCACTGGAATTTTGCCCAAAAGCATTCCAACGAACAGTTCGTGGCGGAAAAGACAATTTTGGAAAAATGGAATCCATCTTTGGTCGTCGTAGTACGTGACCATTGGGCCAGCCGTTGCACAGCGAAGGTCGATCGAGCGAACCAGCGACGTTTCGTGAGTTGCTAGATCTTCCAAGCAGAGTGGATTGCGGCAATGCCGCCCGTAAGATTGCGATAGGTCACACGTTCGAGGCCGGCCTTGCGGATCATGTCAGCAAAGCGGTCCTGGCTCGGGAATTTGCGGATGCTTTCGACGAGATAGCGGTAGGGCTCCGCATCACCAGCGGCCAACTCTCCGAGCCGCGGGATCACCTCAAAGGAGTGGAAGTCATAGAGCCTGTCGAGGATCGGCACCTGGACTTCCGAAAACTCCAGGCAAAGGAACCTCCCGCCCGTCTTGAGGACGCGGCGGGCTTCCTCAAGTGCATTCTCAATGTGAGTGACGTTGCGGATTCCGAATGCGATCGTGTAGGCGTCGAATGACCGGTCGGGAAACGGTAAGCTCTCCGCGTTGCCCTGCGCGAATGTGATGCGGCTGTCCAGACCGGTCTCAGCCACTCTGCGCCGGCCCACGTCAAGCATTTCGGGGCTGATGTCACACAAAACAGCGGTTGCGCCGTCTCCGGTGGCACGGGCAAAGCGGATAGCGACGTCCCCCGTGCCGCCGGCCACGTCAAGCAAGCGAAATGCTTGCGTGCCCCGCGGAGGGTTCAACCATGTAATCAGGTCGTCCTTCCAGAGACGATGCAGGCCACCCGACATGAGGTCATTCATCAGGTCGTAGCGTTCGGCAACGGTCGCAAACACCTCGTTGACGAGGTTCTGGCGCTCGCCTTCGGGCACCTCGCGATCGCCGAAACTTGCCTTGGTACTTGATGAGGATGTGTTGGTCATGGACCGACAATAGCGGAGCGTCATGGCGTGCGCTATGGTCTCCGGCCCATCGTTCGAAAGTCCCGCCTCGCGGAAAAGTAAATGCCCGAGTTGCCAGAAGTCGAAATCGTCAGGCGAGGCCTTGCCCCGGTGTTTATTGGTCACAAATTCGCGCGTGTTGAGCAGCGCCGCCCCGACTTGCGGTTTCCTCTACCCAAGGACTTTTCAAAGCAGCTGCGCGGCAAGAGCGTCGAACGCCTTGAGCGTCGAGCGAAGTATCTGCTGGCCCACCTTTCAGACGGACAGGTGCTTCTCATGCACTTGGGGATGACCGGCCGATTCACGATTCACAAGGAACTGGGTACGTCCGCTGGACTGAGGATCGGTTCATTCATTCGCGAAACCGCTGCCAACTCCAAGCATGACCATGTCGTGTTTCACTTCGACCAGGGCTGTGTCGTCACATACAACGACCCGCGCCGGTTCGGCTTCATGTTGCTGATTGCCGGAAAAGAGCTTCCGACGCATCCGCTGATGTGCGGTCTCGGCGTAGAGCCACTTGGGCCTGACCTGACGGCCGCACATCTGGCAAGGCGTGCGGCTGGGAAGGCCGTTGATCTCAAAGCCTTTCTGTTGGACCAACGGATCGTCGCGGGCCTGGGCAACATCTATGTGTGCGAGGCCCTCTTCCGTGCAGGTATTTCGCCAATGCGGCAGGCGGCGACGCTGGCGGGCAGGAGCGGTGCGCCGACGCAGCGCTGCGTCCGCATGGCCGAGGCCATTCGAGGCGTGTTGAAGGCCTCCATTGCTGCGGGCGGATCCTCGCTGCGCGACTATCGTCACGCTGACGGAGCGCTGGGTGCGTTCCAGCAGGAGTTCGCCGTCTATGGGCGCGATCGCGAGCCGTGTGTGCATCCTCGCTGCCGTGGTGTCGTGCAACGGGTCGTCCAATCCGGCCGTTCGACGTTCTATTGTTCAAAGTGTCAGCGCTGAGCCGGCCATCTAGTTAGGGGCATCTCGCCTGGAGAGCTTCAGGTGGTTGAGCACCGAGACGATCGAAAGGACGGCAAGCGTGACGCCACCAACAAGGAAGACTTGATTGGCGGCCCAATCGGATTTCGCGGCGCCAAGTTTTCCTGAGAAGAGAAGAAAGGCAAGTCCGACAATGATGGCTACACCTTGCAGCGCCGCCAAGCCCGCTGCGATGTCGAAGGCCTTTCGGGGTGGTGGCGACTTGTCGGCAGGACTAAGCCAATTTGCGAATAGATAGATACCACCGGCAACGAGCGCCATCGCGGCGCCGTATTGCCACCAGTGCTGCCAATACAAAGGCGTGAGGGCGTAGATGGCGAGCATGGCGACGGCACCCCATGCATAGACGATGGCATTGAGGCGTCCATTCTGACTGGCGGAAGTGGCAAGGTTTGCATCTTCAAGCTCTGCTGCCTGAGCATTCCAAGCCAGCTTGTTGATCCGCACGGCGGTGATGATCATCTGACCGCCGAAGAAGATCGCCGCGAGCATACTCAGAAACGGCATCTCCCTGGTCGCGCCAAGCACCATGACGAGAACGCTCAGGACGAAAGCCACAGCGATGGCTGGGAGCAACGGTTTCAGGGGCATGTGCTCGACCCTCAGTTTTGCTTTCGCGGTGGAGGTTTTGGCAGGGGCGCTTGGTTCACGACGGTTTCTTTGACGGCGTCGTCCAAAGCGCGTGGGCGCTGATAACTGCAAGTGCAGCCGCCCCGAAAAAGAAGATGGTGTTCGCCGCCCAGTCGGGTTCACGCGGATCTCGGGGCACCTTGTCATCGATATAGAGGCCGACCATCGCGATGATCATGCCGACCAGCTGACCGATTGCCAGATAGCGGGCGAGGTTGAGCATAGTCTCGTCCTCGCGGCCAGCATCCGCATCGCGGGCGAGTGCCGCAGAAAAGAAAAGGCAAAGCACTGCGATGATCCCTGCGCCCAGCACGTATTGCCACCACTCATGCCAGCTCAAAATGAAGACATAGATTGTCAGCAATCCGAGCGCGGCCCATGCCCATACGAGAGCCATATAGCGAGCGCTACAGCTCGATAGCGCCGAGTTGCCTGCACCTGCTGCCAGAAGGCTTTGGCGATCAGCAACGGCAATTGCCGCGAATGCCAGGCAAATGAGGGCCGAAAGGCCCAAAAACACACTCGGCATGTTGGCGTTGGCGCTGTACAGGATCGGGAGCAGCCCGACGGCCAAAAATACGATCCAAATCAAAGTTGATCTCATGCGACTCCCCCTTATTCGGCGAGATGCAACGGGTCCAGTGGATCCCTTACCAGATTTGGTGAAGCCTGTTTGCACCCCTGATTGGGCCATGAAACCAGCCGCTGGCCGTTGACCGCCCCGCGGCGCCCGTCTATAGGTCTGCGAAATCGGACTTTTTGCCGCTCGGAGCCCAGGTTTCGAGCGGCAACTGCATTTCGCTCCTGTTGCGGGCCGGGCAGTTCCGGCGCAGGCAAGCGAAACGAGATCAAGACGTTAGCAAAGGGTTTGAAATGGCGAACACTTCGTCGGCGAAGAAGGCTATGCGTAAGGCGGTTCGGCGTACCGAAAACAATAAGGCTCGCATGACGCGGACGCGCACAGAATTGCGCAAGGTCGAAGAGGCGATTGCCGGTGGTGACAAGGATGTGGCTGCGGCTGCCCTGAAAGCTGCCGTGCCTGTACTTGCGCGAACGGCGCAAAATGGTGTCCTGCCTAAGAAGACCGCCAGTCGTAAGATTTCGCGGTTATCTGCGCGCGTGAAGGCGATGGCCAACTGAGCCTAACCAAATTTCTGCTGGTCGCGGCGAGTGTGCGGTATGTTCGCCACATGACAGCGGTAGCCTCAACGATCGATGCGAGATTCGCGAACGGTCGTAAGCCACAGATTCAGAAGCCAACTTGAATTGTCGGGCGGGTGGGCGCAGTGCGTACTGCCCGCTTTTTGCATGGCGAATGCAAGCAGAAAAATGAAGTTTTGACGACGTTGTCGGGGACGGACATTCTGTGTGTGCAATCTGACGATGCCCTGTTGGAAAACCTTAGTTTCCTCAAATGCGTGTGCACAACTTTTGTCGATTACGCACAGGTTTTCCACTGACCAGAGCGCGTTGCGCGGGGCCTGTCCGACGCTGCAACTCGGCGCCGATCCACTTGCTTAACGATTGGTTAACCGCTACGGTCGAACTCGTCGCCTCGGTGAAATTGAGCCAACGACAAACGATAGAGTTCCGACGAGCGTCGACACCAGGACCGTTTGGTATTTCGTCCCTGGTTTCATCGTCATCACATATTGTTCTTGCGTAGCTTTCTGAGCGTGGGCTCAGCAAGTCGAGGTGGTGCATCGTACAGCTTGACGTTGTCATGGTGCAGGCCGGAATCGAGTTGCGTGCGCCTGGCCTGTATGAGTTGAAAAGCGGAAGTTCCGTCGATGGAAGTCATCCACATTGAAGAAATCGCTGTGGACGAAGTCTGGGAGCGTCTCAAGAAGGAATCCGATTCCGCGTTGATCGACGTGCGGACGAGAGCGGAGTGGGCCTTCGTAGGACTTCCAGACCTGACGGAGATCGGTAAGCGTGTGCTGACAGTCGAGTGGCAGACGTCACCGGAGAGCCGGATTGATGCGGCGTTTCCGGAACGTATGTCGAAAGTGCTCGATGAGGCAGGCGCGTCCAAAGATACGCAGCTGTACTTCATTTGTCGGTCTGGTGCTCGTAGCCGCCTGGCGGCGGAAGCCATGGCGGATGCCGGATACCGGAAGTGTAGCAACGTAACGGATGGCTTCGAGGGGCCGCTCGACGCCAACCGCCATCGAGGGCAGGTCGCCGGGTGGAAGGCCGCCGGCTTGGCTTGGGTGCAAGGTTAAGAGGCACCCGTTTCGGAAGTGAAAGGAACTAGCAGATTGCGCAGCCGCAGCCGCGGTGGCGACGGTACGGGTTTGTTTGCGTGACATTCAAATCGAAGCGGGCAAGTCCGAATTGAAGTGCGGGGGTTATGGAATGCAAACGATACAAAAGACGGAGCGCGCAACAGCGACCACCGAACGTCCGGGAGTTACAAAAGCGGTAGGCGATGCAGAGAAAAAAGGGCTAAAGGCTCGCGCAATGCTGCGCGCCAGGTTGGGTGACGACATCTTCTCAAGTTGGTTCCATGCCCTTGAATTTGAGAGCTTCGACGCCAAGACCGTGAAGGTCTCGGTTCCAGTCAAGTTTCTTAGAACTTGGATCCAGTCTCACTACGCCGAGGATCTGCTGGAGTGCTGCCGCGCCGAGTTCAAAGGTGCAGAGCGCGTAGATGTTTTGCTGCGCCAGCCCGGGGACGGTAAGCAGATCCACAAAGATGATCGGCAAGGAGCGGTGGCATGCGGCAATGACGTCGCGGCGAACTCGCACATTGGCACCACCGTAGGGCCGAACCAATGCGATGCTGGAATCCTGGCTTCGACGATTGCGGTCGGAAGAACGGGCGTTGGCGGATTTGAAGGATCTCCGCTCGATCCCCGCTACACCTTTGACAGCTTCGTTGTCGGTGCTTCGAACCGCATGGCGCATGCCGGTGCCACGCAAGTGGCCGAGATGGTGTTGAGCGACAACCCGGGCTTCAATCCGCTCTACGTCCATTCCTCCGTCGGGCTCGGCAAGACTCATTTGCTTCACGCGATTGCTTGGGAGGTGAAGCGTCGGGCCCCACAGGCGCAGGTGCTGTACCTTACGGCCGAGCGCTTCCGCTACCAGTTCGTCGAGGCCTTGCGCAGTCAGGACCCGCTCGCCTTCAAGGAGAAGTTTCGCTGCATCAACATACTCTTGATCGACGATCTGGAGTTCATGCATGGCGAGCGCACTGAGCAAGAGTTTGATCACATCATCAATGCGCTGCTCGACGGCGGGCGTCAGTTGGTGGTCGCCTCAGCGCGTGCGCCCAACCACGTGGAACGCCTTAACGAACGCATGCGCTCACGGCTCCAGCGAGGTCTCGTCACGGAGATCGGGGCCTATGATCACGAGCTTCGTTTGCGCGTCCTGGAAAAGCGGCTTGCCGAAAAGCGTGCGCTTGATCCCTCGTTCGCTCTCGAGCCTGAGACCCTTTCGCTTTTGGCAGGCCGCCTGACCGAAAGCGGTCGCGAGCTGGAAGGCGCGATTACTCGCCTGTATGCGACCTGGCAGTATATGCGCACGCCGATCACGCCCGATGTCGCGGAAACTGTTATCCGTGATCTCGTGCAAGGCCTGGAGCCGCGCCGGATAAAGATCGAGGACATTCTGCGGATCATTTCGCGGCACTTCGGAGTCACAAAGAGCGATCTGCTATCGCAGCGCCGGCATCGCTCCGTCGTCTGGCCCCGCCAGATCGGCATGTACCTTGCCAAACAACTGACGGCACGCTCGTTGCCCGAAATCGGCCGTCGATTCGGCAACCGCGACCACACGACCGTTCTCCATGCCATTCGCAAGATTGAAGGCGAAATCGCTGGAAATTCACGGTTGCAGGATGAAATCGAGGAGCTGAAAAAGATCCTCAGCCACTGAAGGTTAAGAGGGGTCGAGAACCCGCTTTTTTCCTTCTCGGAGGGCTGGATTTGGGGCTTACGGCGGGCGGGACGGTGTCTTATGGCGCCGCTCCCGGTCCGTTCTCATCCATCGCGAATTTCTGTCTTGGAGGCGCGCCCCTTGAAAAAGGCGGCGTCATCGGGTCAAGTTGGCCAATCACGAATCCTTTTTCCGCGTTCGTGGTTTCAACCTTCCCGCTCCATTCTCTAGAGAAGGTACCCCGTCAGAACCTCGACAGAGGCGGGGTTAGGACACTGAAGATGCGCCGAGGGGTCGATCCATGCGGCTAGTGATTGAACGTGGTGAACTATTGAGGGCGCTTGGTCACGTCACCAGCGTCGTCGAACGACGGACCACGATCCCGATCCTGTCCAATGTTCTGTTGGCGGCCCGCGATTCTTCGCTCGAGCTAAAGGCAACCGATCTGGAGCGTGAGGTCGTCGAGACGGTGTCGGCAGACGTGGGTACGCAGGGCGCCGTAACCGTTCCGGCTCACATTCTCCACGACATCGTGCGCAAGCTGCCCGACGGAAGCCAGGTCGACATTCGTCGCGATGGCGATCAGGAACGGCTTACCCTTGCTGCGGGACAAGCCCGCTTTGCACTGCAGAGCCTCCCCGCTGAAGATTTTCCGGATATTGGCGTGGGTGAGCTGGCTCACGAGTTTGAGCTCGATGCGCAGGACTTGAAGCGGCTGATCGAAAAGACGCGCTTTGCCATATCGACTGAGGAAACGCGCTATTACCTCAACGGCATCTACCTTCACACGGCTCAGACGGGGAAGACGGCCACACTTCGTGCCGTGGCAACCGACGGACACCGACTAGCGCAGGTGGAACTGCCGCTGCCAAATGGTGCCGATGGCATGCCGGGTGTGATCATTCCACGTAAGACGGTCCACGAGCTGAACCGGCTTATTGAGGATAGTACTGCGGCGGTTAAGGTCGGTGTGAGCCAGGCGAAGGTACGATTTGAAATCGGCTCGGTGGCGCTTACCTCCAAGCTGATTGACGGCACGTTCCCCGACTACGGACGGGTCATTCCGCAGAACAATGACAAGGAGATGAAGGTCTCCAATGCCGATTTCATGAGCGCTGTCGATCGCGTCTCAACCATTGCGAGCGAGCGTGGGCGTGCGGTGAAGCTCAACATCAAACCCGACAAGCTCATCTTGTCCGTGAACAATCCAGAAGGCGGCAGTGCGACAGAAGAGATCGCCGTTGAATATACGGCCGATCCGCTCGAGATCGGTTTCAATGCGCGCTACCTGCTCGACATAGCTAGTCAGCTTGAGGGTGAGGAAGCCCGCTTCAAGTTGGCCGATCCGGGGTCTCCGACCATGGTGACCGACACGGATGACGAATCAGCGCTTTATGTGCTGATGCCGATGCGGGTCTAACCGGTGGATGCAGCGACCCGGGATATCCCCGCCCCACCGCACTACGGCGACAGCGCCAAGCTGTGGGTCGAACGGCTGACGCTTACCGATTTCCGCAACTACGGATACCTAACGCTCAAGGCCAGGGGCCAGCCTCAGGTGTTGGTTGGCGCAAACGGTGCGGGAAAGACCAATCTTCTGGAGGCGATCTCACTCTTGGCCCCCGGCCGTGGCCTGCGCCGGGCGGCGTTCCCGGATCTGGCGCGCGGTGCCGGTTCTGGGGGCTGGACGGTCTCTGCACGCGCCCACACGCACCTTGGTGAGGTCGATATCGGCACCGGCCTGGCAGCCGCGCATGGCGCTACAGAACGCGCCGGCCGCATCGTGCGCATTGGTGGTGAGCCGGCTGGCGGCTCAGGTGCACTCGGCGAGTACATTGAGATGGTGTGGGTCACACCAGCAATGGATTCGCTTTTCACAGGGCCGGGCTCGGAACGCCGCCGCTTTCTTGACCAGCTCATTGTTTGCTTCGATGCCAGCTACCGCCCGCTTGCAGGTCGCTTCGAGCGCGCGATGCAGCAGCGCAACCGGCTGCTTGCGGATGGCGTGCGGGAGGACTCACGTTTCGAAGGTCTGGAACTCCTGATGGCCGAGACCGGTACTGCGATCGCTGCGGCGCGTGCCGAGACGGTCGCGAGCCTAGTTGCCATCACGGAAGCGCGGCGTCTGCGCGATCCCAAGTCTCCCTTTCCGTGGGCTGCGGTTGCTATTGAGGGATCTCTCGAAGCGGGGCTTGCGCATAGTGCTGCCGTCGACGTTGAGGACGCCTACATTTCGGTTCTACGCGACAACCGGGAACGCGACAGGGCTGCTGGAAGGACACTTGACGGTCCACATCGGTCCGACTTGATCGTATCCCATGGACCGAAAGATATGTCGGCCCGGCTGTGCTCGACGGGAGAACAAAAGGCATTGCTTTTGGGCCTCGTTCTGGCACACGCGGAGCTCGTTTTGCGGCAGCGGGGCGGGGTCGCCCCGATCCTGCTCCTCGACGAGGTGACAGCCCATTTGGATACGGCTCGGCGCACGGCCCTGTTCGATGAAATTCTGCGTTTGGGGGCCCAAGCTTGGATGACCGGAACTGAGGCTGAGGCCTTTGCTGCACTCGGCCAAAAGGCCTGTTTTTGGCGGGTGGACGAAGGCGGTGTGACGGGGTTCTTTGCCGCATCCGCTTGAACGTCGGCGTGCGCCGCACAAGATCTTGAAAAGAAATGATTTTCGCTTCGGTTCTCTAGGGCAGAGAACGCGCTTTTTCCCGCCTTTCCGGGACGTTCCATGGTATAAGAATTTGCAACATAGACTGACCCTCAAGGACAGCACTGAATGACCGCTTCGCCCGCTAAAAAGAGCACGGGTGCCGAGGACTACGGCGCCGAGTCGATCAAGATGCTCAAGGGGCTCGATGCCGTAAGAAAGCGGCCGGGCATGTACATCGGCGACACCGACGACGGCTCGGGTCTCCACCATATGATCTACGAGGTCGTCGACAACGCCGTCGACGAGGTTTTGGCTGGTCACGCGCAAAAATGCGAGGTCACCTTGAACCCCGACGGGTCTTGCACGGTTCGCGATGACGGACGCGGTATTCCCACCGGTATCAAGACAGACGACGATCAGGACCCCCAACGATCGGCGGCCGAGATCGTGTTCACGGAGCTGCACGCCGGCGGCAAATTTGATCAAAACGCCTACAAAGTTTCCGGCGGTTTGCATGGCGTCGGCGTATCGGTCGTGAACGCGCTGTCGGCATGGCTCAAGTGCCGAATTTGGCGCGAAGGCAAGGAGCACCTCATCGAGTTTGAGAATGGGGTGCCCGTGGCCCCACTGCGCGTCGTTGGAGATGCCGAAGGCAAGCACGGAACCGAAGTATCGTTTCTGCCGAGCACGGAGACGTTTACCAAGACAGAGTTCGATTTCGCGACGCTGGAACACCGTCTGCGCGAACTCGCTTTTCTCAATTCCGGCGCGAAGATCATTATCACCGACGCCCGCCACGCTGACATCAAGCGCGAGGAGATGGTTTACGACGGTGGCACGGCCGCGTTTGTGCGTTACCAGGACCGCTCCAAACAATCGCTGATCCCAGAGCCGATCATGATCCATGCCGATCGAGACCGCATCGGGATCGAGATCGCAATGTGGTGGAACGACAGCTATCACGAGAACGTTCTGCTGTTTACGAACAACATTCCTCAGCGTGACGGTGGCACGCACCTGGCCGGTTTTCGCGCGGCGCTGACGCGCGTTATCAATAAGTACGCATCGGAAAGCGGGCTGGCGAAGAAGGAGAAGGTGGATCTTTCAGGCGAGGATTCCCGCGAGGGTCTGACCTGTGTCCTGTCCGTCAAAGTTCCAGACCCGAAGTTTTCCAGCCAGACCAAAGACAAGCTTGTGTCCTCCGAGGTAAAGCCGGCCGTTGAGAGTGCGGTGGGCGAGCAGTTGAGTGCCTGGTTCGAGGAGCACCCCAAGGAAGCCAAGACCATCGTCGGCAAGATCGTTGAAGCTGGGCTCGCACGAGAGGCCGCGCGAAAAGCGCGCGAACTGACGCGGCGTAAAGGTGCTCTCGACAGCTTGCGTCTGCCCGGTGGTCTGGCCGAATGTCAGGACCGCGATCCCGCCAACACCGAGATGTTCATTGTCGAGGGTGACTCCGCTGGTGGCTCGGCCAAGCAAGGACGAAAACGCGAGTACCAAGCCGTAT
>CAZUKP010000022.1:0-50240 GCA_964620915.1 uncultured Hyphomicrobium sp.
AGCCCGACGTAAGGCCTGGACGGCCGCGACACTCACCGCCACGGGGCGCGGAAGCGCCGAAACTAATAAATTATGATGCGGTGTTTTCGCGCCCCGTGTCCCCACTCTCTTCTTCATCCCTTCGGGTGCTCCGCACCGCGAGAATAATGAAGCGTGTCTTCTTCACCTTGGCGCACCGCCGCTGCCCGTGTTATGGCGGCCGCACGGACATCCGCGCCATTCTCGCTAGAGATTGAGTGGCCAGGCGAGTATTCTCGGTCGCGTGGACAACAGAACCTGCAACATTGGTTGGTTAGCTTCTGTTGGATCAGACGACACAGTTGGGGGGCTTGGAAGTGCTGAGATTAACGGGAACGTTCTTTGCCTTCATCGTCGCGCTGCTTGCGGCCGCCTACTTCTACTTCTGGTTCTCACCGGCACCAACCATTCCCCAGCTCACCGCGGAAATCGAGCAGGGCTCGATGAAGGTCGGCGAATATGAGCGCACCTATCTTGCCTATGTGCCCAAAGGCCTGCCCCCTGGTGCACCGCTCTTGCTGGTTCTGCACGGCTCGCTAATGGACGCGCAGATGATGCGAAGGTGGACCGGCTACGAATTCGAGGTACTCGCAGACAGGGATCAGTTCGCCGTCGTCTATCCAAATGGCTATGAGCGCGCCTGGAACACTTGCCAGAAAAGTGCCACCTTCGCTGCAAAGAAGCGCAACATCGACGACATGGGTTACGTGCGCGACCTGATCAAGCGCATGCATACCGAGCACGCAATCGACTTGAGCCGCGTCTATGCCACGGGGTATTCGAACGGCGGCCAGATGGTTCTGCGTCTCGCGCTTGAAGCCTCGGACGAAATCGCGGGCATCGCTGCCTTCGGAGGCAATTTGCCCGCACCCTCCAACTCCGACTGTACGGCTTCGGGCCGGCCAATCCCGGTGATGCTGACCAACGGCACCGCCGATCCGCTCGTGCCCTATAAGGGCGGTGAGGCAAGCCTGTTCGGACTCGGGAGCCGTGGGCTTGATCTTTCAGCACCTGCGACAGCGGCGTACTTCGTCAATCGTAACGGCATCACCAGCCCTCCTGATACGGTGCGCCTGCACCAACGTAAGGGCTGGGATCCGACGTGGGTGGAGCGCGAGACGTGGGCTGCGCCCGGCGAGCCGGAGGTGATTTCTTACACCGTCTTCAATGGCGGCCACGTGGTGCCACAGCCTGAGTTTCGTTATCCGCGCATACTCGGCAACACGACCTTGGACCTTGACGGTCCTGTGGCGGCCTGGGATTTCTTTTCGGGCCGGCCTCAGCCTGACGGCTATGTGAGACGCTACCCATAAGGGCCCCGCCTCCCTATTCTTCATGCCCGCGCCTGGAGCCTGCCCAAGGGCCGTGCTATGGGCTGCGGTAACGACAACCGCATTGGACGGGCAGACCGCGAACGATGACAAAGACCCGCACGGAAACCGATACCTTTGGGCCCATAGAGGTGCCGCACGGCAAGTATTGGGGTGCGCAGGCCCAGCGCTCACTTCAAAATTTCAAAATTGGATGGGAAACACAGCCGCTTTCCATCGTGCGCGCGCTCGGCATTGTGAAGCGCGCGGCCGCCGAGACCAACATGGCGCTCGGCAAGCTCGACAAGAAAATCGGTCAGGCCGTCGTTGAGGCCAGCCAAGAGGTTATCGACGGCAAGCTCGACGATCATTTTCCGCTCGTCGTTTGGCAGACCGGGTCGGGCACCCAATCGAACATGAACGCCAACGAGGTGATTGCAAACCGGGCCATTGAATTGCTCGGCGGCGAGATCGGCTCAAAGGAGCCTGTCCATCCCAACGATCACGTGAACATGAGCCAGTCGTCGAACGATACCTATCCGACGGCAATGCACGTTGCTTGCGTTGAGGAATTGACACATCGGCTGCTGCCAGCGTTACACCATCTCCATGCAGCTTTGACGGAAAAGGCCAAGTCCTGGGGGCATATTGTCAAGATCGGCCGCACGCACACACAGGATGCCACGCCCCTCACGCTGGCGCAGGAATTTTCAGGCTATGCAGAACAGGTCGCCAAGGGCATCAAGCGCATCGAAGCAACCCTGCCCGACCTATTGGAGCTTGCACAGGGCGGCACGGCTGTTGGAACCGGGCTCAATGCGCCAAAAGGATTTGCCAAGATGGTCGCTGAGCGCATCGCGGCGCTCACAGATCTCCCTTTCACCACGGCGCCGAACAAATTCGAGGCGCTTGCGGCCAGCGATGCGATGGTAATGAGCCACGGGGCGATCAACACGGTCGCTGCATCGCTCTTCAAGATAGCAAACGACATTCGCTTGCTTGGCTCAGGGCCGCGCTCCGGTCTCGGCGAACTCAGCCTGCCAGAAAACGAGCCCGGATCGTCGATCATGCCGGGCAAGGTGAATCCAACGCAGTCCGAGGCACTGACGATGGTCTGCGTGCACGTCTTCGGCAATCACGCCGCCATCACGTTTTCAGCCAGCCAAGGTCACTTCCAGCTCAATGTCTTTCGGCCAGTGATGGCGTACAATTTCCTGCAGTCCACATGTCTACTGGCCGACTCTGCGCGTTCATTCACAGACAATTGCGTAAAGGGTATCGAGCCCCGTGAGGACAACATCAAAGCAGGCCTTGAGCGCTCGTTGATGCTGGTGACAGCGCTTGCGCCTAAGATCGGCTACGATGCTGCAGCGAAGATCGCCAAGACCGCGCACAAGAACGGGACAACCCTGCGGGAGGAGGCCGTCGGTGGCGGTTACGTCACGGAGGAGGAGTTCGATGAGATCGTCGACCCAAGCAAGATGCTGGGGTCGGAGTGATCACATCGACGCATTGACGATCCCTTCAGGTGCGGGAGCGATCTTGCGATGACGCGACCTGTGAAGCGTTCTTTCAGCATCAAGGGCCATAGAACGTCCATTTCGCTGGAAGCTCCCTTTTGGAACGTGCTGAAGGATGCGGCGGCAGCCGAGGGAGTGACGCTCGCAAAGCTGGTTACAAGGATCGACGCCGAGCGCGGGGCTGCGGGGCTATCAAGTGCGGTTCGCGTTTGGGTGCTGAACTACGTCCGAAACGCCAATGACTCAGTGACCCGGGCAAAACGGACCGGTTAGCCTACGGTAGGCGGCCCACCATCCCGTCAAGAAGGCTCTCATGGCAGGTTTTGAAGAGAACGCAGAACCTGATCACCCGCCGGAATGTTCTTGCGCACGGCACGCCGGCCGCGGTACGGCCTTGTCTGTGTCGGCTGAGACTCCTCGCTGGCCTCTGGCAGCGGCTCGCCGGTAACGGGATCAATACCTGCTGGTCCACCCATCTGCACGTCATCGGGTGAATCAAGAGGTACCTCCGGCATCGAGTCAATCAGGCTGGTATCGGGCAACGCCTGCGGCACGCCGGTGTTCGGCGCGGCCGGCTGGGGCGCCGGTGGCTGGACAAAAATGTCGTCATCGGAAGGCGCAAACTGTTCTGCGGATCTTGCGCGTTTGGCCTCTTCCAACGCCCTGCGGCGTTCTTCTTCGGCCCTGAGCCGTGCCTCCTCGGCCTTACGCCGTTCCTCCTCTTTGCGTGCCCGCTCCGCGTCGAGCTTGTGCAAACGTTCCAGCTGCTCGGCATCCAGTTCCATTCTTCGAATAGCGAGTTCGCGCTCGAGTGCGCCGGTCGTGATACGTGGCTCAAGAGACCAAACGTCCTTCAGCGGCCCGGTATAGATCACACTAACGCTCGGCAGCGCGCCCTTGCGCGGCCGGTCGGGTTGCTCAACGTCAGGGGCTCTCGGCTCCAAGAGCCACGCGCTGTCGACCACCAGTGACGCGAGGTCAATCGTTGTCTCGACCGCTGTACGTCCGGCCTCCGATTGCAGCGTAAACGGGGCCAATTTTGCCGCACCGTCTGCAATCTCGATCGGGATGACGCGGGGACCGATCTTCACGTTGTCCGCACCGTACTGCTCGCGCAGAGCGTTCCCTAACGCTTCCCCGGTTCCGCCGGCCCCTCCCGTCAACACCGCCTCAGACGTAGCAACGACCGCAAACGGTGTTGGCGCCGATATCTTCGCCTCGCCAATCTTGAGCTCGCCCTTCCCTGTAGCAACCGTCATGAGCGCGCCCGGAGTTGAAGCACGCCCAGAGAACTCGAGCGACAATGAAGCCGTCCCTTGTCCTTCCGAATCTGGCGCGCCCGCCGCTGCCAAATGCGCGCCTTGGAGAGCAACATTGCCGGAAACGGCAGCGCCGCCCGCTGCCTGCGCTACATCGAGTGTGGCCGTCAGCTCTCCACCAAGCACGCGGCCCTGCAGTTTGGTGACAGAAACTTTGTCTGGTGAAAGGGTGACTTCCAATCGCGCTTTCTGAATTGTCATGCCCTGATCGAGAGACAGTGCACCAAAATTGATGTCTATCTTGCCCTCGATCCCCTTCAATGCCGCAAAATCGAAGGGATGTTCGGGCCAAATGACCTTGCCTTCGGTCAACGGCTCGGCGTCGACTTCCGCTGTGACGGTTCGGTCGAGCACCGTTGTCAAGAGGCCAGGAATTGTTGCCTCATCCACATCGAGCTGCGCGGTAATGACAGCCGGGGCATTCTCAGGCCTTGCCAATGTCACGCGTCCATCAACCTTGCTGTCTGCGATCGCAAGGTCTCGCGGATCTAACTCAATCGCATTACCGCGGGTCGAAAGTTTCAGCCCCCCTTGAATGGTCACGCCACGGAGACCGCCTCCACCCAATCCGGCCAAGGCCATTGCATCGCTTAGATCGCGTGCCGCAATGTTCATGTCGCCGTCAAGCTCGCGGCCGCCCTCTTCTGGGAACCTGACGGTTCCCTCATATGCGATCGATAGACCGGCAGCTTGCACGGTGGCGTAGGTCGAAAGACCCTCATCGGGAGTTCCTGCCGCGGTTAGGAATATCTCCCCCCCACGGCGGACGCCCGTGTCTGCAGGGCGCGACGGAGCCTCACTGAGGTCGGCGAGTGCACGCACGATGTCTGTCGATTGGATCGTCAGGGCGATGTCAGTGTGCGAGCTCCGCCAGTTGCGCAGTCCGGCATCAAGCTTGAAATTCGCGACAAGTCGGCCACCTTGCACACCACCGTCTAGGGAAACGTCTGCGGAGGTCTTTGTCCGCGCACCAAAGTCAATTGTTCCCGCCAGCCGCATGGGGACAAGGCTGACCCAATGCATCGCCTCGGCGTTTTGTACATTGCCCAGCTCGATCAGGTCGATGAACTCTGTGTAGGCTCCCGGCGTTGGTGCGGAAAGAATCCATCTCAGTGCACCGCGGGAAAGTCCCTCGTCCTTGGCGAGATCACCTTCGAGCTCAAAACCAAGGCCCTCTTTCGCCGTGAAGCGGAACGACGGCAGCGTCAGCCGTCCTTGCTCAATCGTGCAATCAAGGTCCACATCGTGAAGCGTCTGGCGGCCCGTCAAGAGTTGGCCCGCCTTGATCTGAAGTTTCAGATCAGTGGTCGAGAGATCAAGCCAGCCGGACTCCTGTGAACCTCCCCCCTCTCTATTCTCCGGTTCACGCGCGCTGCCCCCCAACACCACACGGTGAAGATAACTGACGCTTGATGGCCAGAACGCACGCGCGTCGATCTCGGAACCTTCGAGCACGAGTGCCAACTTTGTACGCTCGCCCGTGCCGTAGTGAACCTCGCCCATCAGTGCGTTGCCTCCAATCTCAGCAACAGCACTCATAAGATCGATGGTCTTCTCTCCCATGCTAAGCCGGCCTTGCAGCGAAAAGAGCCCTTCGCTTGGTATGGCATCGGCAATTTTGTCGTCTTTGGTCGCCCAAGTGAGAAAACGGTTGAGACTGGTGCCCCTCAGTGCAAGGTCACCTTGAAATGACTTCGATTGCGCCTGGTCGGTGATCTCGCCATCGAGAGCGATCCGGGTGCCACCTGGCAACCCGGCACGCAATTCCTCAAGAAGGATCACACCATTGGCGCTGACGAGCTTCACCCGGATATCGCTGACGGTCTCACCACCGAGAGCGGCCTGATCGAGATCAAACTGCAATTTGCTTTGGGCCACCGCCGGCAAGGCTTGAGTCGCTGCAGCGACGATACTGCGCGCAGTATCGAGGGGACGCTGGCTGCTAGAGGCCGATGCAATCCGGTCAAGCTCAAGCCACCGCGCGGCGAATTTCAAGTCGACACTCAATGCTTCGGACCACGTCGCGGAAGCCGAGCCTGTTACAAGCTGAGGCTGTCCCACACGCTCGAACGAAAGCGTCATGTCATCGAGATTCAGGCTCCGCGAATTCCCGGCGATCTTGGCTTTCAGATCGAGCATAGGCTTTTCGGCACTCTGAGCTGGTACGCCGCCATCTGGTACAGTCGCACTTGGTAAGACAGCAGAATCGAGTTCCAACTTCGCGGTCAGGTCCCCCTCAACGCGAGGTGTGCCTTCCAAGTCAGACAGCAGCGCATCCACGATGTAGAAATTGTTGCGGTTGTCCCCGCGCACAGTGGCCTTGAAGCGAACGTTTCCGCTCGCATCAGGCGGTGCCGTGGCAACACGCAGCTCGCGCTGCGCATCCTGCCACTTTACGAGCCCTTTGAACGAGAAGGGGCCCTCAATGGACTCGGCAGTCAACTCCCCATTCAATCCATCGACTTGGCCAAGGCTGCTTCCTTTGGGACCATGGAAGGCGATTGTTCCATCTTCGATATCAACTGATTGCAAAGTCACATCGGCGGGCACGAACGGAAGTGTGCCAGGCGTGATTCTGAGAGAACTCCAGTTGCCGCGTCCATCGGCGTCGAAAGCAATGCGCAACACCGGTTGCTTCAGTACGACTTGCTTGGCCTCGAGCACACCCTTGAGCAGCGGCGGGACGGAAAGCTTCATTGTGAAGCTTTCGGCGCTAAAGAAGGACGCACCGGTCGCGCTCGCGGGATCGGCGATCTTGAGCTTGTCGAAGCTCACGTACGGCTCGGGCAGAAGGCGTACATTGACGTTGCCGCCAACGCGCACGCGGCGACCCAAAATCCGCGTAGCTTCCTCTTCAAAAACGCCGCGATAACCGTTCCAGTCAACGAAATAGGGGCCCGCAAACAGCGCAGCGAGCACAAGTGCGATCAGGCCGGCGATGTACAGGAGCCCGTTGCTCATTTAGCTGCTCTGGGGCCGCGTGGGGGCGAAATCCCGTTCCTCTGATGACGAATAATGCACCGCGAAACGGCGGTTCCCCTCGGCATGCCCTGGGCCGATGTCCATCTCATGACGAAACCACTCCGCACCAAAGGCGCCCCCCGCAGATCCGTATTTGTCATAGTGTAACTTATTCGATGCTCCGTGTCTGGCCCCTCCCCCTGGCGAATCGGGGAGTTTGTCCAGACAATTCCGGGTCTGATCCTGGTCTTGGGCGAGCAAATCTCACCCATTGCGGCAGAAGGCAGCACGCCACGTTACAACTGATGTGGGTGACGAGTGCTAGGGCCATTGCCGCGAGTCAGTGCGTGATATACTTGCAAAACATGGTCATCATTGGAAAGCATTCGGTGAACGAAGCAGCCTCCGAGGTTGCGGACGATCCGCCGTTCGATCTGCCAGAAGCCACCCCGGCCGAAGCAGGGCCATCGATTTCTGCGCGCGCCCTAAATCGTGCCGAGTCAGCTTCTTACATGGATGGCCTCAATCCCGAACAACGCGAGGCGGTGGAGGCCTTGGACGGTCCGGTCCTCGTGCTCGCGGGTGCGGGGACAGGCAAGACGCGCGTCTTGACGACCCGCATCGCCCACATCCTGGCAAGCGGCAAGGCCTACCCCTCCCATGTGCTGGCGGTTACGTTCACAAACAAGGCCGCCCGCGAAATGAAAGTGCGCATCGGCGACCTTGTGGGTGGCGCTGTGGAAGGGATGCCGTGGCTTGGCACCTTCCATTCGATCGGGGTGAAGATCCTGCGCCGGCACGCCGAGCTGGTCGGTCTCAAATCCGGCTTCACCATTCTCGATACCGACGATCAGATCCGCCTCATAAAACAGGTGATCGATGCCGAAGGCCTCGATAAGGACCGCTGGCCCGCGCGCCAGCTCGCCGCACTCATCGACTCCTGGAAGAACCGGGGGCTCACGCCTGACAAGGTGCCGGCAGGAGAAGCGCATGGCTTTGCCGCCGGCAAGGGTGCGCTCCTCTATGCAGCCTATCAGCGTCGCTTGAAGGAGCTCAACGCGTGCGACTTCGGCGACTTGCTGCTGGAAGGCCTTCGCCTCTTCCTGGAGCACCCCGACGTCCTGTCCGACTACCAGCGCCGCTTCCGCTACATTCTGGTCGATGAGTATCAAGATACGAACATCGCACAGTACCTATGGCTGCGACTGCTGGCGCAAGCCTCACCCAACCTGTGCTGTGTCGGCGATGACGATCAGTCGATCTACGGCTGGCGCGGGGCCGAGGTTGATAACATTCTGCGTTTTGAAAAGGACTTTCCCGGCGCCAAGGTCATACGCCTGGAGCGGAACTACCGGTCCACAAGCCATATCCTAGCCGCTGCAGCGGGCCTCATTTCGCATAACAAAGGCCGCCTGGGCAAAACGCTTTTTACCGACGACCAGCCCGGCAACAAGGTCACCGTGTGTGCGGTCTGGGATGACGAGGAGGAAGCGCGCTCTATCGGCGACGACATCGAAGCGATGCAGAAGGCCGATCAGCCGCTCAACGAGATCGCCATCCTCATACGCGCCTCCTTCCAGATGCGCGCTTTCGAAGATCGTTTTATCACGATGGGGCTACCTTACCGCGTCATCGGCGGCCCGCGCTTTTACGAGCGTCAGGAAATCAAGGATGCGATTGCCTATCTTGAGGTCACCACGAACCCGGCCAACGACCTGAAGTTCGAGCGCATTGTCAACGTTCCCAAGCGTGGGCTCGGCGATACGTCGGTAAAGCGCGTACGCCAGTTGGCGCGCTCGCGCTCCATTCCGATATATCAAGCTGCGCAGATAATCGTTGAAACCGAGGAGTTGACTGGCAAGGCGCGCAAATCGCTCACCGATCTAATTTCGAGCTTCGATCGCTGGCGCTCCATGATCTCCCACATGAAGCATACCGAGCTTGCCGAGCTGATCCTCGATGAGTCGGGCTATACGGCCATGTGGCAGAACGACAAAAGCCCGCAAGCCCAGTCACGTCTTGAAAACCTGAAAGAGCTTGTGCGTTTCATGCACGAGTTCGATAGCCTGCAAGGCTTCTTGGAGCACGTCAGCCTCGTCATGGATGCAGACCAGGCCGCCGGAGGCGACCGCGTCTCGCTGATGACGCTGCATGCCGCCAAGGGGCTTGAGTTTAACGTTGTCTTCCTGCCCGGCTGGGAGGAGGGACTGTTTCCCCATCAACGCAGCCTCGATGAGAGCGGACAGGCCGGCTTGGAGGAAGAGCGCCGCCTCGCCTACGTGGGTCTGACGCGCGCCAAGCGGCTCGCCAAGGTCTCGTTCGCCCAAAACCGCCGCAACCGCGGCCTTTACCAGTCCGCATTGCCATCACGCTTCGTCGACGAGCTGCCTGCGGCGCATGTTGAGGTGCTGGAGACCAAAATGCCCTTCGGTGGGGCCTATCAGAACTTCGGTGGATCATTTGGTGGGGGCTACACCGCCAGCCGCTTCAACGATACAGCCACGCCCTTTGAAGCTGGATATGACACGCCAGGTTGGCAGCGCGCTAAGTCGCGTACGCAGAGTTCTGGCTGGAGCCCGCGCGAGGCCCGGCGCAATCGCGGGCCCGTGACGATAGATGGTGAGCTGGTCGCAGCCTCCACCCAAAAGGAAGCCTACAAAGCCGGCGAGCGCGTTCTGCACCAGAAATTCGGCCCCGGCACCGTGACTGACGTGGACGGCAATAAGTTGACGATCGAGTTTGACAACGCTGGCCGCAAGCGCGTCGTCGACAGCTTCGTCGAACGCGCATAAATCCCCTTAAGGGTTATCGTGATCGTTCTTGTTCCGAGTGAGCGGCACAAAGCGGACCGCCACAACGTCCTTTGTCGTCGTTGTCCCATCCTCTCTCTTTGTGACGAGCAGGAGCTCCTGTTGCCACGTGCCAACAGGAATCACCAAGCGACCGCCGGGTTTGAGTTGCTCAATCAGAGGGGGCGGAATCTCATCCGGCGCAGCGGCGGTGACAATGATCGCGTCGTAGGGTGCATGGTCCGGCCAACCTTTGTAGCCGTCACCAACGCGCGCATGCACATTTGTGTACCCAAGGCGCGCCAACGTCTGAGCTGCTTGCCGCCCAAGGCTTTCGACGATTTCGATCGTATAGACCTCGCGTACGAGCTCCGAAAGAACGGCTGCTTGGTACCCGCACCCGGTGCCGACTTCCAAAACCCTATAGTCCGGCATTGGCTGCAAAACGTCAGTCATCAAGGCGACAATGAACGGCTGGGAGATCGTCTGGCCGCCGCCGATAGGCAATGGCCGGTTCCAGTAGGCCGCATGCCGCTGCACGACGGGCACGAACTCATGGCGGGGAACCTTCTCCATAGCCTCAAGGACGCGAACATCGATTGCAGCGTTGCCGGATTCTGCCGCGGTGAGCTCCGCAGTGCCGCGAATTTCAGCAACCATCTTACGGCGTTCATCTGCGCGGTCGTCTTCTGCGGAAGCCATTACTACTCCTCCGGCAACCCACGTGCCTGGTCCTGCCCGATCGCAGCCGTTCTCGGGGATCAACGGCGGGGCTGGGCGAAAAGATTGCATACTCGACCATAATTCTACCACCTCGGCGGGGCTCTCTTTGACTTGGATCATCACGCGAGGGAGTTAGTCATGGTGTTCAATCGAAAGCCTGATCCAAATCCAAAGCCGTTTGGTGTTGTCGAACGCGAGTCGGCAGGTGAGCCTCCAGCAATTCCGCTGGCGAACCATAGGCCTCAGCCCTCAAATGCCGAAGATTCAGTCATCGGCAAGGACGTGACCATCGACGGCGATTCCATCACAATCCGCTGTAAGGGATCTTTGCGCGTCAATGGCAATATCCAGGCGGATCTCCATTGCAAAGAACTCGTTGTTGGGGATCAGGCCCTGATCAGGGGTTCGATTGCGGCGGAGAATGTCAAGATCTTTGGACACATCAATGGCGCGATACTCGGCGCCAATGTCGTTCTCCACTCAACGGCGAGGGTCGAAGGCGACATTCACAGCCAGTACCTGCAGATGGAGCAGGGTGCCTGTTTTGACGGCCGTTCGCGCAAGGTCGATGATCCTGCCGAGGTTGCCCCGCAACTGGAGCCCGATGGCGCAAACGCTGCACCACAAGAAGCTGCACACGGTGAAGCGCAGACGGCCGAAACCGCAGACATGCACTACCAAGCCAGAGGCTAGAGAGCGGCAGCCGGCTTACGCCGCGACGACCGGCGTACCTACTACAACACATTCCACGCTTTCAGCAGGAATGCCGGCATTGCTCGCTCAGGCGGTACCACCCTGCTCGTTGATCAAATCGACGGCCGCGTTGATCTGACGGATCCGCGCCTCACGCTCGCACCGGTCTTCCTCATCGCGCGCATGATCGGGATGCCAGCTCATCCTCAAGGCATCGACAATCTTCTTGAAGACATCCTTACTGACGTCTGGGTTGATACCAAGGACGGTGTAGGCTTCGCTCACTGTCCGAGGAAGTGGCATCTCGGTGGATGATCGCGTCAGACTTACGGCCGCGCTGTCTGCTATTCTATGGATCCGCTCGAGATCGCGTACGAGAGCACGAAACTGAGGTGCGGCCCTTTCGCCGTTGTTTTTGCCCTTTGCAACAGCCTCTGCCGTCGTCAAGCGCTGCCGGGCCTGCTTTAGCTCAGACAACAAAACTTCGCGCAGTGGACCTGCCCCCTTGAGCTTCGAAACAGCTGCGTCGGCCTGTTCGATATACGAAGCAATTGATGCTCCTGCATTTGTAAGATTTCCGTCCGCATCGATGCTCCCGGCTCCCGATCCATTGTTAGCACGCACACGTGCCATGATACCCTGGACAGCAGGAACGAAGGCAACCACAGTTGCTGGCCACCCCGCACCAGCACGCGCATGAACGGCGACCGCCAACGTTGCCAACACCATTCCGAAAATGAGCCACGTGGTCGTACCCGGCCCCGACTCATCGGCCGTTCGTCCCATCTGCACGTGAGCATCTTTGGCCGATCGCACAATCGTGATCCACGGTGCCGCTGCCGGGGCAATCACGCTGCTCGCCTCAAGCGTGACCGGATCCGGGCGCCCGTTGATCATTGCGCCAAAGTCAGCTTTGGCGACCACCGTCTCATTGGAGTCGGCGGAGACCGAAACATAAGGAGTCAGCCCGGGAACGTTGGAGACAGCATCGCCGGCGGCTGCCACCCCGCCAAACGCATTGGCGGCGAACAACGATGCGCCAACTTCGCTGACCGGACCGTATCCGGCCGGCAGAACAACCTGATGATTGAAAACCTCGCGGCCGCCCCACGGCAAACACTCGCGTGAGAGCACCAGCGACCGCTTCAATTCGCCAAGCCTGCTCGCGCGGCGCTCGAAGCAATGGTGCCGGACACCGCGGCCGTGATCCGCCGGCAACAAAACTCTGAGCTGGCCATTCTCAATACCCGAGCGCGCCGTGGCGGCACGTTGAATTGCCCCCACCACGCGCATCCAGCTCACGCGGGTGCCGCCGCAGGAAATATCGAAACGGTGAACTGCCAGGCTGCGGCAGGAGGCCGGTTTGACCAGCCCGCAATATGTGACGGCCTGTTCCTCGCGATCGCCAACGATGGGATAGCTCTTTGCAGCGGCAGGCGTGACCGTGACAATTCCGCCTCCGGCGGTGCAGTCAAACGGCATCACTATCTGCTCACGGGCCTGGGCCGGACCTGCCGCCCAAAGACCTACGCAAATCGCCCAAAGCGCATAGGATACGCGACGCACCATTCACCCCCTCAAATTCCGGCACGTGATCGCTTAACCATGTTTTGATTGGAACAAGGGCATGACTGTGGCGAGACAGCCCGCATTGCAGCGGGGCACGCCATATTTTCCGCACCTTTCCCCAGGAACTGCACGACAACCAGCGTATAAGCCGCCGACCGTCCGCAAAATTGCCGCCCGATATTACCGCTAAGCTCCACATCGGCTATTCTTGCAGCTCTGGAAAGCAAGAGGGTCAGGCGCAGAGCGGGTCCGCTACGGACATAAGTTCGATGCGCTGCGGCAACAGGGGGAGCCTACCCATGTCTTCGGCCAATACGCCGGAAGCGTCACCAAAGACGGACACAGGGTTTATCCCAAAACAACAGCCGCCCAGTGCGGCGCCAGCCACGCGCGATCCAAAGCAAGCGTCTGCTTTTGATCGGGTCAAACCTGAAGAGAAACGTTCCCACGAGCGTTTCATTCCGGTCACGCGGTTCGCCCTACTGGACCGCCTGACAGCATCCGAGGCTTGGCCAATCGGCAAAGCTCAGGAAGCGCGCCGCTTTTTTAGGTATCTAGATCACTGGCGCCGACAACAGTACACCGCCGAGCTGCTTGAACTGGAAGAAACCTACGAACCCTTCAGTCCCGACAGCGATTTGCTGATGACGCGCAAGTTCACGCCCGAAGAACGCCGCGTCATGCAAGAGCGCATTGTCGCCGGCATGACGCGCATTCTCGAGCAGGCGAACTATGTTCGCATCAATCCCACGGACGTGGAGCTGATCCTAACGCGCGAGTCCGCCTACGGTCTCGATCTCCACGTCGAACTAGACGATTTCGAAGAAGTGCTCCTCTACTATCGTGGAGCATCGGACAAGCGGGAACAACGGCGGCGGTGGCAAAAGTTCTACCTCAAGGAAGAGCTTCATATCCCGATCTTTCAACGACTCTTCCTGCTGTTCAAATTGAAGCCGTTCGAAACGCGTGTCCGCGAGGTGATGAAGGACCAGAAACTCAATCGCAAGGAGGCCGAGAAAGCCGTCAAGCGGGCACGGTCGGAGCTGCCCGCTGAAGTCAGTGAAGACAATATCTACCTGAAGCTCTTCAAAAACATCCCGAGGCACGATCTCGAGATGGCGTTTCCCAACACGAAAGTTCGCTTCAGGCTGTTTGACAAACTGTGGCTGGGCGCAACGGCGAGCGGCGGCCTTGGCCTTGGTGCAGTTGGAGCGGCCGGAAAAATTGCGCTACTTGCCACCAATCCGCTGGCTGCGGTTGGCGCCGTCATTGGATTGGGTGGCGTTGCCGTCCGCCAGGCAACCAATTTCATGAACCAAAAGCAGCGTTACATGGTCGTCATGGCCCAGAACCTTTACTTTCACTCAATGGCTGATAACCGAGGCGTCATGCTTAAGCTCGCCGGGCGCGCAGCCGAAGAGGACATCAAGGAGGAGATGCTGCTCTACAGTGTGCTCTCCAAGAAGTCGGCCAAACGCCGGGACTTACCTGATATCGACTCGGCAATCGAGCAATACCTGTCTTCGGCGTTCGGCGTGAAAGTCGACTTCGACATTCCAGACGCCCTCCGGCGGCTCATCGACGACGGCATCGTCACGGAGTTGCCTGATGGAACATTGCAAACGCTGCCGCCCGACCAAGCCGCACAGCACATCGATCGCAAGTGGGATCTATTCCTCGATGAGCTGCCCGATCCCGTCAGTGCGGAGGGTTTCGAGTTCGAGGGTAATCAACCCAAAAATGAGCCCGCAACCTGATACCGGCTCTTCAAGTGCAGTTCGAGGTCCAGCTCTAGCGCATGCCCGAATCCTCCAAGCTGGTCATTGGGACCAAATCCTTCGATTTGGCCCTGAAGATTTCCGGCATTCTCCGTGAGTTGTTCGATGGCGCACCCGAGGCCGTAACGGTCTTCGAGGACGCTGCCGATGGTTGGCGCATTGAAGGCTACTATGCTGAGCCTCCCGACGTTGGTGCACTCACGACACTGCTCAATTCACTCCTCGCGCAGCCTGTGCCGCCGGTCAAACTTGAGACGGTGCCGGATCTCAATTGGGTAAAGATTTCGCAGAAGGCGTTGCCGCCCGTCAGCGCGGGCCGCTTCGTCGTGCATGGCAGCCATGATCTCGAACGCATTCCCCGCGGCCCCAACACGATCGTCATTGACGCCGGAGAAGCCTTTGGCACCGCACATCACGCAACGACCCTTGGATGCCTCTTGGCCATCGACCGGTTGACGCGAAAACGTCGTTTTGCACGCGTCCTCGATCTGGGCTGCGGATCCGGGGTCCTTGCGATCGCGGCGGCCCGCGCACTTCCCAAAGCCCAGATCATCGCCACAGATTTCGACCCGCAATCGATTGCGGTCACCAGTGCGAATATTCGAACCAACGGCGTCCACCAGCGCATTGCGGCAGCTTGCGCGGCCGGCCTGGACCACCCCTGGCTGCGCCACGCCATGCCATTCGACCTCGTCATCTCCAATATCCTGGCCGGTCCCTTGCGCACGCTCGCAGCGGGACTTGGCCGAGCGGTCACCCCCAGTGGAGTCCTTGTCCTGGCCGGACTGTTGACGCCTGAGGCTCCGGGCGTGCTCGCGGCCTATCGCGGGCAAGGCTTCGCGCTTAAAGAGCACCAGCGCATCGAGGGGTGGTCGATCCTGACACTTGTCAAAACGGGCTGACGGCGGGCCCGCTACCACCCTGCTGTTCTGCGTTGCTCGCGGACGTTACGAATTGCCGACCGGCACCGACAAGCTTAAACAAGGTCACGATGTTTCAAACCTTTGAAGTCACCTCACAGCGTGAAGCAACCCCGGAACGCGTCAAGGGTCTGCGCAAGCGCATGGCGCAAGCCAAGCTTGATGCCTATCTTGTGCCGCGCGCAGACGCGCATCAGGGTGAGTACGTACCGCCGTGCGCAGCCCGACTCGAATGGCTCACCGGCTTTTCCGGTTCCGCCGGCCTTGCCATCATTGCAAAGAAAGCGGCCGCCCTCTTTGTCGATGGCCGCTACACTGTGCAGGCCCGCAGCGAGGTCGACACAGACATTATTGAGATTGCCTCGGTGGCGCCGCAGGGCCGGATTGCGGATTGGCTGACCGCCACCTTAAAACGCGGGCAGACGGTGGGATTTGATCCCCGGCTTCACACGGTCGCCGAGATTGAGCGCCTGCAGAACTCGCTGGCAGCTAAGGGCATCAAGCTCAGACCGGTCAGCCGCAACCTTGTAGATCGCCTGTGGGGCCGCGCCCGGCCACCCGAGCCGACGACGCCCATATCCATTCAGACGTTGAAGTTCGCGGGCCGGTCGGCCCAAGACAAGATTGCCGATATTCAACAGTGCCTGAAGACCGACGGACATGACGCCGTCGTCCTGACGATGACCGACTCGATCGCTTGGGCCTTCAACATCCGCGGTGCTGATATCCCCCACACGCCCGTGGCGCTCGCGTTTGCTATCGTTCCACAGAGGGGAAAGCCTGAGCTTTTCATTGCACCCGAGAAACTAGACGCCAACGCGCGCGCGCATCTAGTCGCTTTCGCCAAACTCTACCCACCAGCCGCGCTTGCCGAGCGCATCTCAACGCTGCGCAAGGCCAATAAGTCGGTCCGCCTCGATCCCACACAAGCATCTTGGTGGTTTGCGCGCGCGCTCGGCGGCACCCGCCGCATTGCCCGCGCGAAGGACCCTTGCCTGGCGCTTAAGGCTGTCAAGAATTCGGTGGAGATCAAAGGTGCGCGCGCTGCACATCTGCGCGATGGCGCTGCCGTCACAAAGTTCCTCGCCTGGCTGGACGACAATGCCGCTTCGGGCAGCGTCGACGAGATCGAGGCAGTACGCCAGCTCGAATCCTTCCGGCGCGAAACCAACCAGCTACGTGAGATCAGCTTCGATACGATTGCAGGAAGCGGTCATAACGGCGCCATCGTCCACTACCGGGTCAACGAAGCGACGAACCGGAAGCTCAAGACGGGCGAGCTGTTTCTCATCGACAGTGGCGCGCAATATCTCGATGGCACCACCGACATCACCCGCACGGTCGCCATCGGCAAGCCCACTCCCGAGATGCGCGAGCGCTTCACGCTCGTCCTAAAAGGTCACATCGCGATTGCGACAGCGCGCTTTCCCAAAGGTACGCGCGGTATCGACCTCGACCCCTTCGCGCGGCGCGCCTTATGGGCGCACGGCCTCGACTATGACCACGGCACCGGCCACGGTATCGGCAGCTATCTCTCGGTGCACGAAGGTCCGCAGTCGATCTCGCGCGCAGGTGTGGCCGCTCTGGAGCCCGGCATGATCTGCTCCAACGAGCCCGGCTACTACAAGGAAGGCGCTTACGGCATCCGCATCGAGAACCTGGTGCTCGTCACACCACCTGAGCCGATCACTGGCGGCGACCGCGACATGATGGGATTTGAGACGCTCACCCTGGCGCCGATCGATCGCCGTCTGATCGCGAAGGATCTTCTGAGCACTGCGGAAATCGCCTGGCTAAATGCTTACCATGCACGCGTCGCCGACGAGATCGGGCCGGAGATCGATCAAAAGACGCGCACCTGGCTCGTGGCTGCGACCGCGCCAGTCTGATCCAACGGCCACGCTATGCGATGCGCACGTCAGGCCGTAGCGAGCGCTGCTTCTTTGATCTCTGCGCCTTTCAACCTTCGCCGTACATCCTCGGGCGTCAATCCGAAATCGCTGAGCGCATACGCATGCGTGCCGTGCTTGTCACTGCGGTTCCGCTCTAACCAGTCCTTCATCTTCGCATCAAGGTTAGGATCAGGCGGATATCCGAACTGCTCATAAATCGAGAGCGCTGTCGCGGCGGGATCAGTGACGAGATCGTCGAACTCGACGTGGATGATCTGCTCGCTAGGAACGTTGCGCAGGGCGGCCTCGGCTGCCGTCTGGCACTCCTCGGCCATGTTCATCGCAAATTCCACGACCTCATCAAGGTCGACGTCATCGGACGTCATGCTCCACGTCAGCGCCGTCAGGCTACATAGTGAGGCGATGACGTCCTCGGGATCGCGGTGCGTATAGACGATACGCGCATCCGGATAGACTTGCAGAAGCTGGGGCAGCCCGGAGAGGTGATTGGGGCATTTGAGCACCCAATGCCGTCCACGCGGCTCTATCCACTGATGGATCTGGAGCTGACGCTTGTGAAGACGATAGGCATCGATGTGCGCCTGATCGTCAAACCACTCCCAGAAACTTGGCATATAGCCGAAATCGAAACCCGGTGGGGTCAGGAGATAATTGCGGAAGATGAGGAAGCACTCTTCCGGGTCTTCTGCGCCGACGGGATGGATCTTCCTTAAATCCGGAGCAATTCGGCCCAATAGCGCCACCGTGCGCTTGGCCTCCTCAAGGCGGCCGTCTCGTCCACCTTCGTGCTCACCCATCTTCTTGGGGATTGGCGCGTACGCCTCCCAAAAGGGCAGAGAGCGGGCCTCCGTGTGCATCGACAGAAGCCGTTGCAGAAGCGTTGTACCGGTGCGCGGCAGACCAAGAACGAACAGCGGCTGCTTTATCTCTTCGTTCAAAATCTCCGGGTGCTCTTCGATCAGCTTGGAGAACTGTAGGGAATGAGTCAGCCCGCGCATGAACTGGCCCTTTACGGCCAGCGCGCCGAACAAAGACAGCTTTGCATCGGTGTTGAATGCGTGAGTCCTTGGAGCGAGCGCGCGAAGGTGGGCATCTGGCAAGGTAGATGGTCCGCACTTGCGCTGCGCAGCTTCATGCAACTTTTCAGGCTTGAGCGTCGGCCAAAGTCCCAACGCCTTGACGAGGGGAGCCGCAGCATTCAGAAGGCCGATCGGCCATGGAGGGCTTAGGCGAATTCCGGATGGCAGACGGCGTATCATAAAGAACAGTTTTTCCCTTTTCGGATCTGCAGACGTTCGGGCGCAAACCCCGCGTTACACTGTCATGGCCAGCGACTCAATGGGTAGCACAATGGTGCAATGTTCGATCAAATGCTACCAATCAACCTTAGCCATTCGTCCTCGTCGAGTACGGTGACGCCAAGCTCGCGCGCTTTCGTCAATTTCGAGCCCGCCTCCGCCCCTGCAACGACGTAGTCCGTCTTCTTGGAAACGGAACCCGAAACCTTTGCCCCCAGGCGCTCGGCCTGCGCTTTTGCCTCGTTGCGCCCCAGATTTTCCAGAGTCCCCGTGAACACAACCGTCTTGCCGGTGACTGCGGACCCCGTATCGACCGCCTGAAGCGGGACCGTCTCCACTTCCTTGAGGAGATCTTCGACCACACGCACGTTGTGGGGCTCATCAAAGAAATCAGCGATTGCCTCGGCAACCACATCACCGATACCTTCTATCGCAACAAGTTCCGTGAATGCTTCGGTGTCCTTGCCTTTGACGGCTTCGCGCATGGCGCCAAGAAACACATTCATCGTGCCGTAAGTGTGCGCCAGAAGCCTGGCCGTCGTTTCGCCCACATGCCGAATACCAAGGGCGAAGATAAAGCGATCGAGAGCGATGCGACGTCGCGCAGCGATCGCTGCAAACAATTTCTGCGCCGACTGTTCGCCCCAGCCTTCACGGTCTTGCAGACGCGTCTTGAGGCTCGGATCACGTGTTTGGAGTGTGAAGATGTCCTCGGGCGACTGAATCAGCTTGTCTTCGTAGAATGCCTGGATGCTCTTTTCCCCCAGACCCTCAATGTCGAATGCATTTCGCGACACGAAGTGCTTCAAGCGCTCCACGCGCTGCGCGGGACAAATGAGGCCGCCCGTACACCGGCGCACGACGTCGACCTTGCCCGTTTTCTCGTTTGTCTCGCGGACGGCGTGACTGTCGCAAACAGGGCAGCGCGTCGGGAACTTATATGGTCTTGCGCCCCTGGGCCGTTTGCCCGGCACAGCCCCAACAATCTGCGGGATGACGTCACCAGCGCGTTGCACAATCACGGTGTCGCCGATGCGTACATCCTTGCGCTTGATCTCATCCTCGTTGTGCAGCGTGGCGTTCGAGACCACGACACCGCCGACGGTGACCGGTTGCAGCTTGGCGACTGGCGTCAGCGCGCCAGTGCGCCCAACTTGAATGTCGATGCCGTTGAGGATGGTCATCGCCTGCTGGGCGGGGAACTTGTGTGCGATCGCCCAGCGCGGAGATCGTGAGACGAACCCCAATCGTTGCTGGAGATCGAGGCGGTTCACCTTGTAGACGACACCGTCGATGTCGTAACCGAGCGTGGCCCGCTCCTCGGCCATCTCATTGTAGAACGTCAGCAATTCTTGCGCGCCTGTGCAGACCTTCACCAGCGGGTTGATTGGCAGCCCCCACTTGCGAAACGCCGCGTAAACTCCTGACTGTGTGTCGGCCGGCAACGCTGAGACTTCCCCCCACGCATAGGCAAAGAAACGCAACGGACGCGCAGCGGTGATTTTCGGGTCGAGCTGACGCAGCGATCCCGCGGCTGCATTACGCGGATTGGCAAAAACTTTTGAGCCGGCCGTCGCCTGAACACGATTGAGACTCTCGAAGTCCTCGTGCCCCATGTAGATCTCACCGCGTACATCGATCACCTCCGGCACGCGCGCACCTTTCAGACGGTGCGGAATCGCGGCGATTGTCTTCACGTTCCGCGTGACGTTCTCGCCTTCCGTCCCGTCGCCGCGCGTTGCGCCCTCGACAAGCTCTCCATTGACGTAGCGCAGTGAGATTGAAAGGCCGTCGATCTTGGGTTCCGCGGTGAACTCCAGCTTCACATCGGGGCCGAGCTTTAGGAAACGGTGGATGCGCTCAACGAACTGCACCACGTCCTCGTCATCGAAGGCGTTCCCGAGGGACAGCATCGCCACTTTGTGGCGGACCTTGCCAAAGCCTTCATCAGGCGCGGCGCCGACGCGCAGTGAGGGGCTATCGGGCCGAACAAGCGAGGGAAATCGGGCTTCGATCGCGTCGTTGCGCTGGCGAAAGCTGTCGTACGCAGCGTCGGATATTTCGGGCGCGTCGTGCCGGTAGTAAAGATCGTCATGGTGCTTGATAAGGGCGGCAAGCCGCTTGAGCTCGGCCTTTGCTTGCGCCGTGCTCAGCTCTTCGACAGCGACGGCGCCAGAATCCTTCTCGCCCATTCGTGACACCCGCTCCACCGGCCATTGGCTTCCGTAAAGGCTGCGCGACAGCAATACCGGAAGCGACGTGGTGGGAAAACCGGTCCAAAGACCAATCAGGACGCTGGCGGACCACCCAGCGAAAGCGGCGGGAGCGGCTGTGGCGGAGACTGTGGTGCCGGCTGCTGCGGCGGCGGCTGCGCGGCTGGCGGCTCAGGCTGCGCGGCTGGCTGGGCCGGAGGCTGAGACGATGATGGGCCCTGCAGAACTTCGGCCATCCATGACCCGCTGCTCACTGCCGGCGACAGCCCCTGCTCCTGGAGCAGCGCGAACGAGTCCTTGTACCACTTCGAATTCGGGAAGTTATGACCCAGCACGGCTGCAGCATTCTGCGCTTCCGGCGTAACGCCAAGCGCCAGATACGCGGCCGTGAGCCGGTATAGGGCCTCCTCGACGTGTGCGGTTGTCTGATAGTCCGTGACAACCACCTTAAACCGGTTGATCGCGGCAACCATGTTTTTCTTATCGACATAGTAGCGGCCGATTTCCATCTCATGGGCAGCAAGCATGTCCTCGGCCAGCCGGATCCTGTTATCGGCCTTCTTCGCGTACGAGCTATCCGGATAGCGGGTTTTTAACGTTTTGAGCTGTTTCAGCGCCTTCCGGGTCGCTTCCTGATCGCGGTCCGGGGTTTTCATCTGATCGAAATAGGACGACGCAATGATGTGGTGGGCGAGAGGCGCCTCTTTCGTGCCAGGATGCATCGTGGTGTAGCGCTCGGCCGACGCCACGGCCTCGGGGAGCTTGCCCCCCTTGTAGTAGCTGTATGCCGCCATCACGATCGCGCGACGGGCTTCCGGCGAATAGGGATGCTCGCGGTCGACGTCCTCAAACTTCTTGGCCGCCTCGTCGAACTTGCCCTTCGACATCAACATATCGGCATCGGCAAACATTTTCGAAGGCGAATCAGGATTGAGGGCCTTGGCGGCATCCGAGGAGGCACACCCGCTGGCGCCAAGCGCCACGCCAACAGCAAGCGCCAGCCCAATGATGGCGGACCTTGCCTTCAGCCATTCTTTGATCGTCCCCTCGACCGGCATCATCGTGCTTTCGTTCAACCGCCTGCGGAGCAAAGCGTTCCCACCAAAACGCAACTTTAACACATGGACCGATTCCGAGCGAAGCCCGAGCGATTCCAATCCACACCGCACCTGCCACGCTGTTAGGCAACGATTGTGGTCCTTATTGGACTTTTCAGCCCTTAGAACCGGCAGTTAGCCGCACCGGCCGCATTGAGGCAAGCGCGATCGGCCCGAGGCTTCTTGCGCCGGACTGGTCTTTGCAACAGCTTATTGGAGTCACTCGCCCGCAGCGATCGCGAAGCCGCCGATGTCGACTGGAGCCGGCTCGCGCACACGCGGCGCCTGAACGACCGTCCAGGCTTTCGAATCGGCAAACAACGCCTTCAGCACGAGAGAATTCAGCCTGTGGCCACCCCGCACCGAGCGGTATGCCGCGAGAAGCGGTTGGCCCGCCAGCGCAAGATCGCCGACCGCGTCGAGCAATTTGTGGCGCACGAACTCGTGCGGGTAGCGCAAACCTTCGCGGTTGATGATCTTGTCGTCGCCAAGCGCGACGGTGTTCGTGAGATTGGCGCCCAAGGCCAAACCGGCTTTCCAGAGCCTTTCAACGTCGCTCATGAAGCCGAATGTCCGGGCGCGGCAAATTTCGTCGCGGAAAACGCCAGGGCTCATCTCATAGGAGATCCGCTGGCGCCCAATTACTGGAGTCTCGAAGTCGATCTCGACATCTAAATGGAAGCCTGAGTGTGGAATTAGCTCACCCCAGCTATCGCCTTCCTCGACGCGAACCGGTTTGAGAACCTTGATGAAGCGGCGCGGAGCCGAGAGATCGCGGGTACCGGCCTCATCGAGGGCCTCAACGAACGGCTCTGAGCTGCCGTCCATGATCGGGACTTCCTTGCTATCGATTTCGATGATGCAGTTGTCGATCGACAGCCCCCGCAACGCGGCGAGGAGATGCTCTACAGTGCCGACTGTGACCCCGGCATCATCGCCGAGTACGGTGCAGAGCGTGAGATTTTTGACGTGGCTGACACAAGCAGGGATTTCGGCAACAACGCGCCCGCGTTTGGTGACTAGAAAGCGGAGCCCAGTGTCGGCAGCTGCGGGATGCAGGGTGACCGAAACTGGCGCTCCGCTATGCACCCCCGTCCCTGTCAACTCGATATCACGCGCAATGGTTGTTTGACGCGCGCCGATAAATCGATTCGACATGTTGTGCCGTCCCTCGATGTTTTTTCGGCGATCGCCACAAAGCGGTTAAACTTAGTGACATCCCGACCCCCAGGACGTTGAATTGGTTCTGCATCGCGAAAGTAAATATTCCCAAGTGTCTTGTGAGATGCACTCTATGGGAACCGCGGGAACCCCCCAACAACGTCCTTAACGATTTGGAAGATACCCCGAGGTAGGCATTTCGGCCAAATCACGCTTTCTTACAGTCTGTTACTATTGGGCCTGGGGGGCCGCAATACCGCGATTGATTGATCGTATCTACTTGCGTTCGCGATTGAAGAAAACGGGAAGCGGCTGCTCTTGCTCAACGGCTTGTGCAGCACGGCCAGGCCCCGCAGAAGCAGCGCCGGGCCGGTTCGGAAAGCGCTTCTGAGGCTCCTGATGCTGATGCGGCGGTGCGGGACGATACTCAGGCTCTTGCCGCACCTCAGCGGTGTTGCTCACCTCAACTTCGTCTGTGCGACGGGAGCGGCCTAAGAACCGCTGAAGGAGTCCGCGACGCTGCGGTTTCTGTTCGACGGGTGCATTACTGCCGCCAGAATGACCCGCGTCATATCCAACCTTTGCGCGGTACTCCCGCTGACCGACGGCCGGAAAGTCCTCGACTTGGGGCATGCGCCGACCGGCACGACGGATCTCTGCGGGTGGTGCAGGTGCGAATTCACTCGCGCGGTTGCCAGCGGCATGCCCACCTTCGTCACCGCGCGGCGGCGCAGGATGTAGCAGCCTCTTGAGATGCGATGGTCCTTCCTCGATGACAACATCGCCAGGGGCGTTCCATGACTGGGCTAAGCCGCCCTCATGACTTTCCGATAGCTCGCCCTCCATTGCAGACACTGCAAAGTCGTCCGCGTCACCGTCCGATCCAATCGCTTCTGTGAGACGCCTCTGGATGTCATCGACATCCGAGCCGGGAATCGAATCTTGCGTGTAGCCATCTTGAGACATCGGCGCACCCGCATCGGCGCGCGGGCGTGCACCACGAGACGGGAAGGCCATTTGCGAGACGTCCATAGTGCGAGCCATTCCCGAGGCAACGATCGAAACGCGCACACTGTCGCCCAGCTTCTCGTCGAACGTCGCGCCAACGATGATATTGGCCTCTGAGTCGACCTCTTCACGTACTCGGCTTGCCGCTTCATCGACCTCGTAAAGCGTCATGTCGCGCCCACCTGTGATCGACAGCAACAGGCCCTTAGCCCCATTGAGCGAAACGTCATCAAGAAGCGGATTGGCGATCGCCTCCTCGGCCGCAATACTGGCGCGATTGGCGCCGGATGCCTCGCCGGTCCCCATCACGGCCGACCCCATGCCGCTCATGACGGTGCGAACATCGGCGAAGTCAAGATTGATCAGGCCTTCCTTAATGATCAGGTCAACGATGCAGGCCACCCCCGAATAGAGGACCTGGTCTGCCAATAAGAAGGCCTCGGCAAACGTCGTCTTCTCGTTTGCGACCCGGAACAGATTCTGGTTGGGGATGACGATCAGCGTATCGACGTGCTTGCGGATTTCGGCAACGCCGGCCTCAGCAACACGCATACGCCGCGCGCCTTCGAAGTGAAATGGCTTGGTCACGATGCCAACGGTAAGAACGCCAAGCTCCTTCGCAACGCGTGCTATGACTGCGGCCGCTCCCGTCCCCGTTCCGCCACCCATCCCGGCAGCGATGAAGACCATGTGGGATCCGGCGACTTGCGCTCGGATATCGTCAATCGCTTCCTCAGCGGCCGCTTCGCCGATCTCCGGTTTCGAGCCGGCACCCAAACCCTCCGTCAGGTTTGTGCCAAGTTGCAGGCGGTGATCGGCGGTTGAGGCGGCCAGCGCCTGTGCATCCGTGTTTGCAACGACAAAGTCGACACCGCTCAAGCCGGACGCGATCATGTTGTTGATTGCGTTGCAGCCGGCTCCGCCGATGCCAATGACCGTGATGCGTGGCTTCAAGTCCGTTAGCTTGGGTAGCTGCAGCTTGATGCTCATAGCGCCCCCTCGTGCTTGCAGGCGGTTCGATTGAGTCCTTCAGGCATGAGCCCCCACTGGCCTCATTGCGTCCGTCCGTCGCCGGCGCTGTTCATCTTCGTCGCACGAACTAAAACCCACTCCTGAGCCACTGGCCTACCCGGCCCAGATAACCTGCGGCCGCAAGTTCGCGGCCCCTGAAAGCCGTGACCTCCTCACCCCCTGCAACGGCAACGGCAAGAAGACCTGCGACAGTTGAGAACGCTGGACTGGAAACTCTTTGCGGCAACCCCGAGACGTGTTGTGGACGCGCCACACGAACCGGCCGAGAAAGTGCGTCGGCAGCAAACTCACCAATTCCTACGAGCTGGCTTGAGCCGCCCGTCAAAACGACACGCTCACCCGTATGCGGCGCGATTCCGCTCTGATCCAACCGCTCGCGCACCATGGCCAACATGCTTGCGACGCGCGGGCGGATGATTGCAGCAAGCCGCGCTTTTGTCGTCCCGCCTGAGCATCCCTCTTCATCCCCCGCCAGTGCGTAAGAAATCGCCTCATGCTCATCCGACTGAGCCACAATCATCGTGCCATATAGCGTCTTGATTCGCTCCGCTTCCGCAAGTGGCGTCTGCAACGACCGGGCGATATCAAACGTTATGTGGTGGCCACCGATGGGAATTGCGCCCGTGTATATGAAATGTCCCTCCATAAACACGGAGAACGTCGCCGTTCCCCCGCCAATATCGATGCATGTCACACCCAGCCGGCGCTCCTCTTCGCTCGTTGCCGCCAGCGCGCTGGCATAAGGCGCCGCCACGAGGGCGCGAGCGGAAAGATAGCAGCGCTCGATGACCATCAGCAGGTTGCGAATGGGCGCTTCGTCGGCGGCCACAACGTGTATGTCTGCTGAAATACGCTGGGCTGCCATACCGCGGGGATCGTCAGTCGTCGCTGTCGCTCCGTCGAGACGGAACCCGATCCGGTTGAGATGTATCAGCGTACGACCGTCGCGTTCCGCCCATGATCTGCCGCCAGCCATCAGGCGCTCAATATCGCCCTCTTCGACAGCTCCACTGTCAACGTTGACAGTTGCCGCAAAGTTGAGCGATTTCAGGCGGCCGCAGGAAACGGCGACCAGCACCTCGTCAAGCGTCACCCCTGCCGCACGCTCAGCCTGCGCAATGGCAACGCGAATAACGGCCTCCGCCTCATCGAGATCGGTGATGACCCCAGACTTGAGCCCTCGCGAACGGTGATAGCCGACGCCAAGCACGCGCACCCTTTGGGCATCGGGCACGCCGTGGGCCGGTGGTTCGATTGCCGCAACAAGACACGTCACCTTGCTCGTTCCCACGTCGAGCAAGCCGATGATCTCGGTTCCTCTGCGATCTGTCCTGCCTCGGCTCAGCATGGTCTGTCCCCGCTAACCCTGGCTGGATGAAAGAGTGGAGATTCCGTCGCTACGAACGTCGGGGCGTACCGTCACGCGCCCGCGGCTACGTAAGTCAACGATCAGGCCCCGCCCTGACAGCAGGCTGGCCAAATCTTTGTCAGAGGACAAAGCCTCAAACGCGATCGCCTCGCGGTCGGCGGCAAGTTGAACAGTCACGCCGCCGCGCAGCCGCATCGTCCAGCGCCGCCCTCCAACGCGTTCTGCCATGATGAAACGCTCTGCAATTTCCGGATAGCGTGCGACCAGGCCAAGAAGCGTTGATGCTTCCTGGGCCGCACCTTCTCCCGCAACGCGTGGCAAATCGTTATGCGAACCAGGCTGTACCGCTGAAAGGACGCGTCCGGTTCCATCGATCAGGTACTCGCGTTCCCCGCGGCGCCAGAGTGCGGCAGGCTTGCGCTCGGTGACGCGGACCTCCAGCGATCCAGGAAAGATGCGGGTAATGGATGCGGTGGCAATCCAAGGCAGTCGCTCGATGCGCCTGCGCGCGGCGACACTGTCGAGGCCCAAAAGCGAGCGCTCATTCTCAAGATCGAGGGCATCGAAGATATCGCCGTCGGACGTGAACCTATGGCCGTTCACGGCAACTTGGTCGATCCGCAGACCGGTCCAGTAAAGGACGCGGTCAGCTTCGGGGAGCATCGGGCTCGTCGGGCGCACTTGGTGGCCACCGTCAGCAAGGACGGCGAACGCGAATGCTCCCGACAAGCCTGCAAAAATGAGGAAGCCCAGTTTGCGTCCAAAGGAGGGAAGCCGCATCGGCATCCTCCGGCGCAGGCCCCGAGGGGCGACGGGCGATCCGATCGACAACGAAAGCGTATTTCTGGGACTGATGCTTGTGGTGGGTATCACAGCGAGGCTTGGCGCCGGCGCTATGTGCGCCCGCCCATGGAATCCGACACTGGCCCCTACCTGTTGCAACTCCCGTCCTCAACCAACCATCGAACCAGCTCACCAAATGACCAGCCGGCATGTTGCGCCAGCTCGGGCACAAGCGACGTTTCCGTCATGCCGGGCTGGGTGTTCACCTCGAGGCAAACAAGCTCGCGGACCCCGCCATTCGTGTCATCAAAGCGGAAGTCTGCTCGCGCCGTACCTCGACAGCCGAGCGCCCGACACGCCGCCAATGTGTATTTCCGGACCAACTGGTAAACATCTGGTAAAATATTGGCTGGTAGAACGTGTTCTGAGCCGCCAGGCGCGTACTTCGCCTCGTAATCGTAGAAAGCGAGGCCCTTCTGCGGCACGATCTCAATAACCTCGGTCACGAAATCTCCTATGACGGCGCAGGTCAGCTCGCGCCCCGGAATGTAGCGCTCCACCATCACGATCTCCTCGAGGCTCTCAGCTTCTGCGATCAATTGCGGCGGCCCGTTGGACCCTTCAGTTACGATGACGACGCCGACACTCGACCCTTCTGCGACGGGTTTCACGACATAGGGCGGCTTTAGAATGTGGCGAGCCGCCGCTTCACGCCGGATCACAAGCTCCGCATCGGCCACCGGCACCCCTGCAGGGCGCAGAACATCCTTGGCACGCTCTTTGTGCATCGCGAGCGCAGAACTCATCACGCCGGAATGTGTGTAGGGAATGCCAAGACACTCCAGAACGCCCTGCACACAACCGTCCTCGCCAAAACGTCCATGCAATGCGTTAAAGCAAACGTCCGGCTTTAACTCTGCCAGCTTTTGCGCAATGTCACGATCAACGTCGATACGCGTGACTCGGTAGCCTTCGCCTTCGAGCGCAGCAGCTACAGCGGTTCCCGATTTGAGACTGATCTCGCGTTCTGCAGACCAGCCCCCCATCAAGACGGCAACATGTTCGAATGTGCGCGGCGGTACTTGCCCGATTGCTTCTTCGCTAGTCATGTGCAGGCCGCCTCTGCCAGTGCCTCACCAGTAGCGCGCCCGGGCAGGGGCTGGCCAAGGCGAATGATTTCCCAGTGCAGCACGACACCAGAGTCGGCTTTGACACGCGCACGCACCGTCTCCCCCAGTCGCTCCACATCCTCTGCAGTTGCCCCCCCCTCATTAATCAGGAAGTTGCAATGTTTTTCCGAAACCTTGGCGCCGCCTATCTGCAAGCCACGGCACCCGGCTGTGTCGATGAGCTTCCATGCGCTATGCCCGAGAGGATTCTTGAACGTGGAGCCACCCGTGCGCTCACGTATCGGCTGGTTCTGCTCCCGGTAATCGGCGACATCCTCCATCTCGCGCTGGATGACGGTAGGATCGCCAGGCTCTCCTTGGAATAGCGCTTGGGTGACAATGAAGTCAGCGGGAAGTTCGCTGTGGCGGTAGCTAAATCCCATGTCAGCAAGCGAAAGCGTATGAATGTTGCCCTGCCGGTCGACCGCACGCGCTTCGATAAGCACGTCCTTTGTCTCTCGGCCATGGGCGCCGGCGTTCATGCGCAGTGCGCCACCAACCGAACCGGGAATGCCACGGTAGAAAGCGAGCCCAGCCACGCCGGCCTCGGCAGCTGCACGCGCGACTTTCACGTCCGGAACGGCGGTCCCGGCACGCACACGGTGCTCGGGCTCGGCTCGCATTTCAGCAAATCCGCGACCCAACCGAATGACAATCCCAGGCAGGCCGCCATCGCGCACCAACAAATTTGAGCCCAATCCCAAGACAGTTACCGGTAAATCGGCTGGTACGCCTTTCAATAAGTAAGCGAGGTCGGCTTCGTCGGCGGGCGTAAAGAGAACTTGCGCCGCCCCCCCAACACGAAACCACGTGATTTCCGCCAGTGAGAAATTCGCCGCGAGCCGCCCCTTGAGATCGGGGAGCCGCGCCTTGAGATCAGCAGTAATGTCGGGAAACGTCACAGGTCGCCTCCGGCGCGGATCGTGTTGCCGCCTGTTCTAAGCTGCGCCACCAACGCGGCGAGGCTCCTCTTCTGCCAGCCATTCAGGTAATGCGTGCGCCCACTCCGTGGACACACCTGCGCCCAGGCACACAACCGTATCGCCAGGACGCAAATGACCGCGCAGCAACGGAATAACGTCGCGCGCGTTCTCGATGGCGACAACGGCAGCCTGCCCCTTCGATTTCAGACCCTCAGCAAGCGAATGCTGGTCGATGCCGTCGATGGGCTGCTCGCCCGCCGCATAAAGCGGCGCAACGATCACGCTATCGGCGTCCTTGAAGCACGAGCAGAAGTCGTCGAAGAGATCGCGTACGCGCGTATAACGATGCGGCTCGAACACCGCGATCAACCGTCCAGCCGTCGCACTTCGCGCAGCCGCGAGCACGGCGGCGATCTCGACGGGATGGTGTCCATAGTCGTCATAGATTGCCGCGCCGTTCCAGTCTCCTATGAAGTCGAAGCGCCGCTTGACGCCAGTGAAGCTATCAAGCCCCGCTCGAAGCGCCTCATCCGTAATCCCTGCCTCGCACCCGGCCGCAATCGCCGCCAAAGCATTGAGCGCGCTGTGCTCACCAGGAATAGGCAACCGCCAACCACGAATTTGTCTTTCACCGCCGCGCACACGTTGGCTTAGATCAGCATCAACCAGTGTCTTGCCGCCTTCGTAGCGAACACTCTTCAGGATCAAATCGGCATCGGGCGATTTGCCGTACGTCAGAAGGCGACGTCCGTCCGCGCGCAACCGCAGCCGTTCGACCATCGCGCGCACCACAGGATGATCGACACAAGCAACGGCCAATCCATAGAACGGAATATTGCGCAAGAAGAGTTCGTACTCACGGTGCATATTCTCGACTGACTTGAAGTAGTCGAGATGCTCCGGGTCAATGTTGGTGACGATGCCAATCTCGGTGGGAAGCCTGACGAACGTCCCATCGGACTCATCGGCTTCGACGATCATCCACTTACCCTTGCCAAGGCGCGCGTTCGATCCCCAGTCGTTGATGATCCCGCCGGAAATCACGGTGGGATCCAATCCACTTTCGTTGAAGATATGCGCGAGCAGCGAGCTCGTCGTTGTCTTGCCGTGGGTCCCCGTAACAGAGACGGTGGAATAAAGCCGCATTAGCTCGGCCAGCATTTCCGCCCGTCGAATAATGGGCAGGCCCTTCGCGCGTGCAGCCTCTAGCTCCGGGTTATCCTGTTTGACGGCGCTTGAAATCACAACGAAGCGCGCACCGACGAGGTTGACGGGATCATGCCCGACGAACACGCGCACGCCATGCGAGCGCAACCGGCGCACGTTGGCGCTGTCTTTCTGATCGCTGCCTTGAACCGAATAGCCTTTGGCCAGCAGGATTTCAGCGATGGCGCTCATGCCGATGCCGCCGATCCCGATGATATGGAAGGTCCCGAGCTCGCGGGGCATCTGCATTGTCGTCGTCCTGTCTTTGTTCTTTCAGACCAAAACCGCCAGCTTCATGGCCCCCTTATGACGGCGGTCCAACTCCGCGATTAGGACTGCCCCATCAACTCGACTGCTAGATCGGCCAAACGCTCAACCGCGTCGGGTCTTCCCTGCTTTCTGGCCGCGACCGCCGCGGCCGATAACCTATTGGGATCGTTGGCTAGCGTCGCGACCTCGTGCGCCAGACGTTCCGGTGTTAGATCCTTCTGTTCGATACACCAAGCCCCACCCGATTCTGCAAGTCTGGTTGCATTCTGAAGTTGATCGTTGTCAACCGCGTGCGGCAACGGCACCAGGATAGAAGGCCGACCGATCACCGTCAGCTCGCCGACAGTCGAGGCCCCCGAACGGGAAATTACAAGGTGGGCATCGGAGATACGTCTCGGCAAATCATCGAAGAAGGGCGAAACTTCGGCCCGTATACCGTTCGCATCGTAGATCGCAACCACCTCATCAAGATCCTCTGGGCGCGCCTGCTGGACAACGTTGATGCGCGTCAGCACCTCGTCGGGCAACAAAGATAGCGCCTTGGGCACCGCCTCGGCGAAAAAGTGTGCACCTTGACTGCCGCCGAAAACGAGCAGCTTAAAAACATCCTTGGAGTCCGGTCCCCAATATGGTCGGCGTGCGCAATTGATGACAAGCGATCGCACCGGGTTGCCCGTCAAGCGCGCCTTTGAAGCAAGCTTCGGCGTGAGGAACTTTGTCTTCTCAAATGACGTCGCGATGTACTTGACGTATTTAGCCAACATCCGGTTAGCACGCCCCAGCACGGCATTCTGCTCGTGAACGGCCGTTGGAATCCCGCGTAGGCGTGCCGCCAACACTGGTGGAAACGTCGGATAGCCACCAAAACCGATCACCGCTCTGGGTCTGATGCGGCCCAAAAGCTTGTGAGCCTCAACCACTCCCTTCCCGAGCATGTGCGCGGTACGCGTCATCGCGATTGGAGACCGGCCTGCCAGCGTGGCCGATGGCACCTCATACACATCGCGACCTGGAAAGTGCCCGCCATAGCGGTGACCGCGCATGTCGGTCACGAGATCGACGCTGACACCGCGGCCTGCGAGTTCCTCGGCCAATGCCTCGGCAGGAAACAGGTGTCCACCCGTCCCGCCTGCCGCGAGCAGTATCCCTGCTTCTTGATCACTCACTTGCGATAGGGTCCTGTCGCTTGAAGATCGGCGGAGCTTGGCACCGGTCCTGGCTTCCTGAACTGCGCAACGCCTGGGCGGCGTCGCGTCAATGCCAGCAGCATGCCCAGCGTGATCGATACTGCAAGCATGGACGAGCCGCCCGCCGAAACAAAGGGCAATGTTATCCCTTTGGCCGGCAGCAGCCCGACGTTGACACCCATATTGATCAGCGCCTGCAGCCCGAACATCAATGCCAGCCCCTGAATGGACAGACGCGTGGCTGCATCGGGCTCCTGCGCCGCTTTTACGAGCGCGCGCATCACAACAAAGGCGAACAAGCTCAACAAAATCATGCACGCGATGACGCCATACTCCTCGGCAACAACGGCGAAAATAAAATCCGTGTGCGCATCTGGAAGCACCGTCTTGATGGTGCCCTCGCCAGGACCGCGCCCCAAAAAACCGCCCTCGGAAAACGACTGCATCGCGCGGTCGATCTGCGAATTGTCTCCGGGCCGCGGTACAAAGAACCTATCAATGCGTATTTGAACATGATCAAAGGCCATATAGGCGATCGCAGCACCGCCTAACACGCACAACCCGACGATCAGAGCACCCAGCAGCGGTTGACCTGAAAGATAGTAGAGTGCGCCCCATACCAAGCTGACGAGGATCGTCTGGCCCACATCGGGTTGGGCTAGCAGCAACACGGCCAGCACCACAGCAAGCGCGACGGCGATCGTTAGGGCCGGCATGTCCTTGCGCCGTTGACTCTCGGCAAATAGCCAAGCCGAAAGTACAACGAAGGCCGGCTTGGCAAGCTCTGAGGGTTGGAGCGAGTGCCCTGCAAGCGACAACCAGCGACGCGCACCCTGAACCTCCGACCCCATGAAGTGCACCCAGACCAAGCCGGCAAGTGACGCGGTAAACAGCAAGAGCGCAAGACGACGTACAGCAAGCGGCGTCAGCAAGGACACTGCCAGCATCACCAGGAGTCCAACAGCCGAAAAAATGAAGTGCCGCTCAACGAAATAGTAGGTCGGCAAGCCCTTCTTGATGGCAACCGCCGGACTTGCTGCCAGCGACAAAACGAGGCCCGCAGCCACGATCGCCAGAATCGCACCAACCAAGACATGATCGACTGTGAACCACCAGTCGGCCAAACGGCTTCTGTCGGCGCGAGAAACCCTCATCCGCGACCGTCCTGCGACTTTGGCGCAAAGCCGGGCAGGGCCGCGACAAGTGTTCGGAAAGCATCCCCGCGAATTTCGAAGTTGCGGTATTGATCGAAAGATGCGCACGCGGGCGACAAAAGCACGACGGGTTCGGCGGCGTTGCTGTTGGCCGCATCACGCGCGGCCGCTTCCACGGCGATGTCCAGCGTTCCACAGCGCTCAAAGGGAACCTTGGCATCGAGCGTTGCCGTGAACGCTTCGCTCGCCTCTCCAATCAGGTACGCCTTGGCAACGCGCGGGAAGAATGCTTGCAGACCGGCAATGCCGCCGTCCTTCGCCTTGCCACCCAAGATCCAATAGATGTCGCCCGAATACGACTGCAGCGCCTTTTCGGCAGAGTCGGCGTTTGTCGCTTTGGAGTCGTTGACGAACAGCGTGCGTCCTTGCCGCCCCAGTTCTTCCATGCGGTGGACCAGTCCTGGGAAGGTTCGCATGCTCTCTGCGATCTCCTTCCCTCGCAGCGGCTCAGGCAAGAGCATCACCGCAGCCGTGGCCGCGCAAGCATTCTCCGCGTTGTGAACACCGCGCAATGCGCCAATACCGGAAAGGTCGACGATCTCAGTCGGGCCGCCCTCCTCATTGATAACAATACGTTCGCTCACACAGCCGACATCGGCCTCGGCATCGGGCCGCGTGGAAATCGTAATGACCTTGGCAGATTCCTGATCATGGCGGTGCAGACCGAGATCGCTGACAATTTCCCGACAGAAGTGATCGTCGATACTCACAACCGCGCTTTTCGCACCGCGCGGCAGTCGCGCCTTCACCGCGGCGTAGTTCTCGATCGTGCCGTGGCGGTCCAGGTGATCTGGCGTGATGTTCAAGAGCACGCCGACCGTGGGATCGAGGCTCGGCGCTAAATCGATCTGGTAAGAAGAGCATTCGATCACATAGTGTCGCCCCGGCGCGAACGGCTCGAGCGACAAGGCTGCCGTGCCGATATTGCCGCCCATCTGCACGTCGCGCCCAGCGGCACGCAGAATGTGCGCGATGAGCGCCGTCGTCGTCGATTTACCGTTGGTCCCGGTGATGGCGATGAAAGGAACATCGAACCCTTGAACCCGGCGCTCACGAGCAAATAGCTCAAGATCGCCGATAACCTCAACACCGGCTGATCTCGCCTTCTGCACCGTCCAATGAGGCTCAGGATGCGTAAACGGTACGCCCGGTGCAAGGACGAGCGCGGCGAATGTCGCCCAAACCTTGTCTTCCAGACCAGAGATGGGAATTCCGGCTTCTGCGGCCGCGGCGCGACTTTGTTCGTTGTCGTCCCAGGCAACAACCCTGGCACCGCCTTCCAAGAGCGCCCGCGCGGTCGCAAGTCCTGAAGCACCGAGCCCAAAGACCACAACTGGTTTGCCAGCAAACGTCGTTATGCGAATCATGCACGAAATCTAACGCAGTTTGCCCGTTCGATGTGCGGGCTAGCGCAGCTTCAGTGTCGCCAATCCGATCAAGGCGAGCACCACCGAAATAATCCAAAAGCGCACGACAACAGTCGATTCTTTCCACCCCTGCTGCTCGTAGTGATGATGCAGCGGGGCCATTCGGAAGACGCGCTTTCCCGTCATCTTGAACGACGCGACCTGAATGATGACCGACAACGTCTCCAGAACGAAGAGCCCGCCAACGATGGCGAGCACGATTTCGTGTTTGGTGGCGACCGCGATGGCACCCAGCGCACCGCCCAATGCGAGCGAGCCCGTATCACCCATAAAGATCATCGCCGGCGGCGCGTTGAACCACAAGAAGCCGAGCCCTGCTCCGATCAGGGCGCCACAAATGATCGAAAGCTCGCCGGTCCCTGGGACGTAGTGGATCTGCAGATACTGCGCGAACCTCGCGTTGCCGATCAGATAGGCGATCAGCCCGAAGGTTGCCGCCGCGATCATGACGGGAACGATGGCAAGGCCGTCCAATCCATCCGTCAGGTTCACGGCATTGCCGGCGCCCGCAATGACGAGAATGCCAAACAGAACAAAGAACGGCCCGAAGTGAAACACCAGGTTCTTGAAGAACGGCACCGTGAGGACATCCGAGACCTCTGGCGGCCCAATCCACATAACAAGCCCTGTAGCGACCGCCGCCACGAGAATTTCCAGGCCCAGCCGGAAGCGCCGCGCGAAACCGGAGGCGGTGGCCTTCGTCACCTTCAAGAAATCATCGTAAAATCCGATACAGCCGAAGGCGAGCGTGACGAACAGAACGATCCAGATATAGGCGTTTGAGAGATTGGCCCACAGGAGGGTTGAGACGGTCACGCCTGCGAGGATCATCAGCCCGCCCATCGTCGGCGTCCCCATCTTGAGAAGGTGGGTCGGAGGGCCGTCATCGCGGATGGGCTGGCCCTTCCCTTGCTTGACGCGCAGCAGATCGATGATACCGGGCCCAAACAGCAGCACGAACAAAAGTGCTGTGAAAATCGCTCCGCCGGTACGGAAGGTGATGTACCGGAAAACGTTCAGCACGCCGATCTCGTCGCTGAAGTTTACGAGTTCATAAAGCATCCCTCACCCTCCAAGGGGCAAACGCGCCACACCGAACAGCGCTTTGCGCATTCAATCCTTTGCATCGCGACGCATCAGCGCTTCAACGAGAGGCGCCATCCGCGATCCGAGCGACCCCTTGATCATCACGACATCGCCGGGCCTGACGGTGTCAGCGAGCCCGGCCTTAATACCTTCAGACGTTTCCGCCCACCCCCCCCGTAGGGTGCCGGGCAGCGTCTCATAGAGCTTGCGCATATGCGGGCCACAGGCAAAGACCAGATCGGCCTCGGCTACGTCAACTGCTTCCTTTAGGACTTCATGCAGTTGATCGGCCATTTCGCCGAGTTCAAGCATATCGCCAAGCACGGCAATTCGGCGCGCATAGCGCTCGCGAGGCACCATCGCCATGGTCGCAAGTGCCGATCGCATCGATGCCGGATTGGCGTTGTAACTCTCGTCAATTAGCAGAATTGAGCCGCCCCCAACCTTGACCTCACTGCGCGTGCCACGACCTTTCGGCGGCTTGATGGCCGAAAGCGCACCGACCGCTCTTTCGACATCAACGCCGAGCGCAGCAAGAACTGCAACAACAGCCAGAGAATTTTGCACAATATGCGCACCCGGCGCCCCCAGCCGGTAAGCAATCGTCCGTTCGCCAAGCCGGACAACGACATCCGACCCATCTTCGGCCAGCGCGCAGGTCTCTGGGCGCACATCGGCCGACTCGTGATGTCCGAACGTCATGACCTCCACGCCATGCTCGCGAGCCCGCCGCGCCAAGACCTCAAAGTGCGGATTATCGCGGTTGAGGATGGCGGTTCCGCCAAGCACCAACCCTGAGAAGATCTCCGCCTTAGCCTCGGCAATCTCTTCGACCGAAGCAAAGTGCGCAAGATGAACGGGCTCGACCGTTGTGACAACGGCAACGTGGGGGCGCACCAGCTTCGTCAGCGGCGCAATTTCGCCAGCATGGTTCATGCCGATTTCGAAAACGCCAAAGCGGGTTGCGGCCGGCATGCGCGCCAACGTCAATGGAACGCCCCAATGATTGTTGAAGGACTTCTGCGAAGCGTGCACGGGCCCGCATAAGGACAGGCATGCACTCAGCATCTCTTTGGTCCCCGTCTTGCCGACGCTACCTGTCACGGCCACGATCTTTGCGTTGCTACGTGCGCGTGCTGCGTGCGCTATCCCTTCCAAGCCCTTGAGAGTATCGTCAACGCGCAACAGCGCCCCGTCTTTGTCTGAACGCTCATATCCCTTTTCAACGAGAGCAGCGGCAGCAGCTCGCTCGAACGCGTTCGTCACGAAATCATGACCGTCGCGCACATCCTTCAGCGCGACGAACACATCGCCGGGCTCGAGAGTGCGCGTGTCGATCGAAAAGCCTCGAATGCTAGCCGCCGGAGCACCATCCGCTGCCGCGGATGCAGCACGGATAAGCTCATCCCACGTCCACAACGGGTCCATCATCTTAAGTGGCATGCTCCAGCGCTTTTTGGATCTCGTCATGATCTGAGAAGGGCAAAATCCTATCCCCCACGATTTGCCCGGTTTCATGGCCCTTGCCCGCTATAATGAGAACATCTCCTTCGCCCAGCATCGCGATCCCAGCGCGGATCGCCTCTGCCCGATCGCCGATCTCGCGCGCTCCCGGCGCTGCAACCATGATTTCTTGTCGGATCGCCTCAGGTCTTTCTGTACGCGGGTTGTCATCTGTGACAATCACCACATCGGCTTTCTCGACCGCGATTCCACCCATGATCGGGCGCTTGCCCTTGTCGCGATCTCCGCCGCAGCCGAATACGCAAATTAGCTTGCCGGAGGCGAACGGCCGCAGCGCACTGAGGACGGCAGCGAGCGCTTCAGGCTTGTGCGCATAGTCAACGACAACGAGCCCACCGCGCGCTTCGCCGACGATCTCCAGCCGCCCCTTGACCCCTTTCAGACTTTGCAGCGCCAATAGCGTCGGGGCCACAGACTCGCCGGTTGCCAGCGCAAGCCCCGCCGCAACGAGCGCGTTCGAAGCCTGGTAGTCGCCCAAAAGCGGCAAACGAATGTCGTGCACCTTGTCTCCGTGCCGCACCGACATGCGCTGCGCAAACCCCTCGCGAACAAGCCGTTCGAGCTTGAGATCCTCACCCTTGCGGCCAACGGTGAGCACGCGGCGTCCGTTTTCCTGCGCCACGGCGATCACATCACCTGCGGATGCGCCGTCGGCGTTGATGACAGCCGTTCCCTCTGGTGGAAGCAACTCGGAAAAAAGCCGGAGCTTTGCCGCGAAATAGGCTTCCATGGAGGGATGATAGTCGAGGTGATCGCGTCCGAGATTGGTGAACCCGGTGGCTTTCAATTTGACGCCGTCGAGCCGGTGCTGATCGAGACCGTGCGAGGATGCCTCAAACGCGATATGCGTCACACCTTCTTCGGCGAGCGCCGCCAACGTCCCGTGCAGCGACACAGGATCGGGTGTCGTCAAGGACCCGTAGACACCCCCGTCAGGTTTGACCAGACCAATGGTCCCCAGCGAAGCAGCATTGTAGCCAAGAGCTGTAAAAATCTGGCGCGTAAAGTCGGCAACCGATGTCTTGCCGCTCGTTCCCGTCACGGCGACAGCCGTTTCCGGCTGCTCTCCAAAGAAGCGGGCGGCCATTTCTGCTAGCGCCCGGCGCGGCTCTGGCGCGCGCAAAACCGGGACACTCAAGGAGTGAGAAATATCAGCTTGCGTTGCAGCCAAGACCGCAACCGCCCCCTTCGAGACGGCATCAGGAATAAATTTTGTGCCGTCGACAGTCGTGCCCGGGACCGCGACGAACAGAAATCCCGGAAGCACCGCCCGGCTGTCGGCCGCTATCCCGGCGATATCCAGGCCTCCCACGCCATCCGGCGCTTCGATACCAGGGCCCAAAAGTGAGGAAAGCTGCATGGCGCTCTAGCCCGCCTTTCTTGGAAGGTCGCGGAGCGTCATCGCGATTGGGATTGTCGCGGAGGCGCGTCACTGAGTTTCATATTTTGCGGTGGCGATTGCGTCAAACGATGCCCTGGCCGTGCCGAGTGCGGTATCACCGGTTGGTGGCACGCTCAATATCGGGCCGATTCGCGCAATGATGCGGCCTGCTGTCGGCGCCGCGTTGAGGGCAGCCAGCACTTCACCCCCAGCCGCTCCGGTCGGTTTGGGCTCAAATAACAAGACAAACACCAGGTATTTGGGCTTGTTCATGGGAAAAGCCGAAATGAATGACGCGATGACCGCATCCTTGCGATATCCACCACTCCCCGGGATTTCGGCCGTCCCCGTCTTTCCGCCCACTGGGTAACCCGGAACGGCGGCGCGCTTTCCCGTGCCGTAGCGGTCGGTCACATTGCGCCGCATCAGCGCGCGAACTTCTGCACTCGTCTCAGCACTGATGACCGCATCGCGTTTTTTCTCGGCATCAGGCTGCGGCTTGATGAAGGTCGGCACGATGCGATCACCACCGTTCAACAATGCGCCGACAGCGGCTGCAAATTGCAGAGGCGCAACCGCGAGCCCGTGACCATACGACGCCGTGATCGTCTCCGCCTTATGCCAGTTCTCGGGCAGACGGGGCGCCGCAACAGGACCAGCCTCCGTCTTGATCGGCTCGGTCAAATCAAGTCGTTTTAAGAAGGCCTGAAAGCGCTGTGGACCAGCTTCTAACGCCATCATGCCGGCGCCAACGTTTGAGGAATGAATGAAGATTTCCGCAACAGTGAGCGGCCGGGCTGCGGGATGCTGATCCTTGATCGTGTAGCGCCCCGCCGTCAGTGGTTCGCGCACGTCAAAGACCGTCTCTGGTGTGACAAGCCCAGCATCCAGCGCCATCGCAGCTGTAACGGTCTTGAAGACCGACCCCAGCTCAAACGTGCTGCTGGCGATCTTATCGAGGCGCGCGGGCTGCAAGCTCATCGTCGGAGTTGTCGGATCGATGTCGGGCAGTGACGCCGACCCCAACACTTCTCCGGTCTCGATATCAAGAACAAGGCCCGCAACACCCTTCGCTTGATAGCGCTTCATGGAAGCGCGGAGTTCATCCTCAACCGCGTGCTGCACTCCAATGTCGAGAGACAAGCGTACCGGCGCGCGCTCCGCAAGTGTCGCACCGTGCACCGCTTCGACGCCCACAACCTCATCGAGATAACGCTCGATGCCGGCCATACCTTTGTTGTCGACGTTGACATGGCCAAGCACGTGACCGGCAAGCTTGCCGCCTGGATAAACACGCCTCAGCTCACGCCGGAAGGATAGGCCGGGCAGACCTAGGTTGTGGACGCGTTGTGCGGTCCGGGGCGAGATGCCGCGCTTAATCCAGACGAACCGCCGCTTGCGATTGGCAAGGTCGGCGCGCAGTTGGTCCTGATCGAGATCGGGAAAGATCGCAGATAGCTTCTCCACCACCTCATCACGATCGAGAACGTGTGCAGGGTCGGCAAACAGCGAATGCGCCTCTACGTCAGATGCAAGCAGACGCCCATTACGATCGACGATGTCCGCACGGGCAAAACTTTCTGCAACCGCTTGGTTCAGCGTGGTTGTGATTTGGAACTGACCATGAAACGCAAGGCGCACCAGCTGCGTTGCGATAGCAAGAAACGCAAGACCCACCAAGCTCGTTGCGATCAGAATTCTCAGCGGACCGTTTACCGAGTTAGTGCGCGGCTTGAGTTGTTTCGCCATTACCGGCGACGACCCAAGCGGCACTTGGTGGGTGACGGTACGCGCCATGTTAGTTGCCCTGAACCACGCTGGCGCTGCGCCGGCGAGTCTCGGCAAGCACGCTTGCCAACGCGGCGGCAGGGGAACCCGTAAGTTGGTGCTCGCTCGCGGGGCCGAGCCCCTGTGCCCGCGCCAGAGGCGCGATCCTGGCCGGCCGGCCGAGATGCGCACGTTCGGCCTTCAGGACAGCGATGTCGCGGTGGGCCAGGTCAATCGCCTGTTCCTGGGCCCGCACACGCGCCTGCAACAGCCTCGTATCGTAGCTGAGACCGTAGAGAAGACAGGCGCTCGAGATGGAAAGGGCAACGGCGGCAAGCATCAAAATCCGCATGGGGAATTCCCCTGTTACGCACGTTTGTTAAGACTCAGTCTCTGGTAACCCTAACTCCGTCGGATTGAGGGGCCATGGGGCGGCCTCGGTGCGTATGGCGGCCCGTGCCCGTGCCGATCTGGCGCGCGGGTTCACGTCGAGTTCTCCTTTCGAAGGTGTTAACGGACGGGAGTTAACAATTTGGAAACTTGGCGGGACGGGATTTAAGGATTCGTCAGGAAAATGCCGCGAACCCCGGCCCTGTTTGCCGGAACGCGCCGTTAAGAACCTCTTAGCAATGCGGTCCTCCAACGAGTGGAAGGTCACGACGACCAGCCGGCCACCGGGCTTCAGACAACGTTCCGCCGCGCTTAGTCCATTCGCCAGCTCACCGAGCTCATCGTTCACATAAATGCGCAAGGCCTGAAACGTGCGCGTTGCCGGGTGGAGTCGATCGGCTTTGCGCCCACCAAGCACACGCTCGACAAGTTGGGCCAGATCGCGCGTCGTTTGCAGCGGCGCCTGAGCACGTGCCTTTACGATCACCTTTGCAATCGCACGCGATCGGCGTTCCTCACCCAGCAGGTACAGGATGCGCGCGAGTGTTTCCTCGTCTGTTTCATTGACGACATCAGCCGCCGTTCGCCCCCGCGAGGACATTCGCATGTCCAATGGGCCTTCCGCCTGAAAGGAAAAGCCCCGTTCGGGATCGTCGAGCTGCATGGACGACACGCCAATGTCGAGGACGATCCCGTCGACAAGAGGCACGCCCTGCGCTTTGGCAACTTCGTCCATTGTACTGAAGGGCGCTTCGATAAGCGTCAGGCGGTCGGCGAACTGTTCGCAGACTTCTTGCGCATTCGCGATCGCGTTCGGATCCCGGTCGAGCGCCAACACGCGGCAATTGGCGGCCCCTAGGATCGCGCGCGTATAGCCGCCCGCCCCAAACGTGCCATCGATATAGATTTCTCCATCGCGCGGCTTGAGGCTCTCAAGAACGCTTGAGAGCAGCACGGGGACGTGGCGAGCGCGCTGCGGCTCAGTGGGTGAGACCCCTGAACCGCGCGGCCGCGCCGTCATCCCCGTGCTCCTTCGTTTCCGCCGTCCTCTGATGAGGCGAGACGGTTCCCCGCGCCGAAGAGCTTGCGTGTGTGCTGCACTTTTTCGCGCGCACGCTCGCGCCGTTGTGCGAACTGTTCAGGCTCCCACATTTGAAACTTGTCGCCCAAGCCAACAAACGTGACCTGGGTGGTGAGACCTGCGTGTTTGCGAAGGCCTTCAGGAAGGCTGATGCGGCCGTCCCCATCGATCGAAAGGACCTGGACGTCGCCGTAGAGCGCGACAGAGAGTTCATCCCGCTCTTCCGAATAATCTGGAAGGCCCGAGAGAAGCCCATCGATTTTCGTTGCAAGTCTCTCGCCGCCTGCATCGAGTGCCGGAGCATCGAGCGAAGGGTAGCAATAGATGCCCCCTGTGCTTGCCTGTGCGTAGCCGTCGCGCTCCAAAACGGCGCGAAAAGGTGCCGGGATCGAGACTCGGCCTTTGGCGTCGATCTTGTTGGTGAATGTCGAGACAAAGCGGTCCATCCCCTTTTTCGCGGCCTCGCTCATAACTCGGGAATCCACGCCACCTCTGCTGGCACAACACGCGCCGTCGTCTCGTTACCCGCCCCACCGGCGGGTCGTGGCGGTCGCTCAAGACCTCTGCCCTCTAAGAGGCCGGCGCCCAACCACGGACCCTGCCCGGTGCGGACGGGCACTTATGGGATTACATGGGATTTGATGGTCGTCAATGGTTTGTTAACTGTTTTCCCTGGGATCTCTGTCCATCCCTTAGGGAGGGAGGGCGGGAAGGCCCGCAAGCACGGGGCAAATGGGGCTTTCGCGTCCTCGTGGTAGTTTTGCCACTTGCCGGTTCCAATGGCGCGTCATGCGCTTCTGGACGCACAAGAGGCACCGACCACGGGCCAAAACAGGCCCAACGAATCGAATTGGAGAACCGTCATGGCCGACGTTCGATCGATGTGCGCCATCGGACAGCGCGGGCAGCTCGGCCTCAACGGCGCGTTGCCGTGGGAGGGCGCGAAAGGCCCGGTCTACATTGCCGACGTCGAGCGCTTCTGGGAGAGGACGCGCGGCCACGTGATCATGGCGGGGCCGACCACCTGCGCTGCCATTCCGGACTTCGCACGCGCGGAACGCACGATCGTCGTGCTGCGCTCACACATGGAGCCCGAGGAGATGATCGCCCGCTTTGACGATCGCGTCATCTACATCGGCGGCGGCCCGCCGGTGTGGGACGCCTTTGCCCACCTCATTCAACACTGGGACGTCACGCGCATGCCCTACGACGGGGAGGCTGACCGGTGGTTCAATCCGGCCTGGCTGATCACCGCGAAAAGCGTGTGAGAACCGACGCCGCCTCTACCAATGCCTTCGGGTGCGCTGCGGATACCGGTAAAATCGAACGTCACGCGAATAGGGGATGGGGCGCGGGTAATAGCTCCCGCCGGGACCGACCACATAGCCGGGCGGGCAGTAGCGATAGAGCGGGCGCGGATAAGACCGGTGCCGCGGCGGCAGCACGTAGGCGCGGGGCGGCCCGTAGGAATAGCCGCGATGAAAACCGCCGGCCTCTGCATCTCGTGTGCCCGACATGAGGACGGCAAGCCCCAACGCAACGACAACAAAACCAGACAACGCGATACGCATAACAACCTCCGAGGGCGCGCCTTCACGGCCGAAGACACGAGAACCTTTTATGCCATTCAATGTGTAGACCGAAACGGGGTCTCGGGCGACATGCTTTCGCGGACATTGATGCCTGTCCGGGAACGCAACGCGCACGTTCTCAGTCAGCGGGGCTGGTCTTGGCGGTGTGTCCACGAGCGCAGGCCGCTAGGATCGCCGGAAATGACGTGTTAAGCCATTGCGATCGTGTAAAAAGAGGGCTTCCCCCCGACACCCGCACCGTTGTCCCCGCTGCACGACGGCCAGCGATCACCCCCACGCAAAATCTTGCGGCGCGTCAGTAGAATTGCCTGGCGTGACGTGACAAAAGCCAACTCGCCAGCGGTTCATCTTGCGCGAGCCACTTGCCGTGACATCACATCAGGCCATGGAGTTCACATGCCAAAACGTAGTCGGCCGAAAATCGATCGGCGCAGGTTGCTCGCGCTCACCGGCATTGGACTGCCGACGGCCATGATGGGATTGGGCAGCGCAACCCACGCCACCGAATCGATCGAAGCTGAGGCACCGCGTTCTCCTGACGAAGCGCTCGCAGCCCTCGTCAAAGGCAACGCCCATTACGTCGCCAGGCCGAGGCTCTGCATCCGCAAGCTTTCAAGACAGCGCGCGCGCGTCGCCGCCGGACAGGCACCATGGGCCACGATCGTATCCTGCGCCGACAGCCGCGTTCCGCCCGAGCTCATCTTCGGTGGCCTCGGCCTCGGCGAACTCTTTGTTGCGCGCAATGCCGGCAACCTTGTCAACACGGCTGCTATCGGCACCGTCGAGTACGGCGCCTCCGTGCTCGGCTCTCCCCTCATCGTGGTGCTGGGCCACAGCCAATGCGGGGCCGTGGCGGCCGCGTGCGACGTCGTCACCAAGAACGCCAGATTTCCCGGCTCCATCGGCCCCATGATCGACCCGATCGTACCGGCGGCTTTGGCGGTTCAAGCCGCACCCGGCGATTTTCTCGACAACGCGATCCGCAAAAGCGCGCAACGAACCGCCCAACGCCTTGAAAGCGCAAGCGCCATTCTCGCGGATCTGGTCGAGGCGGGAAAGCTGAAGATTGTTGCCGCGCACTACGATCTCGATACCGGCATGGTCGAATTTCTCAAGTAGGCAGACACGGCGAGTTTGTCGCTGCACGCCAGGTTTGCGCACCTTGATTGGCGTCGGCGAACGCAACGAAAAACGCAACGAAAAAAGTCCGCCCACGCGCGTGCAGCTGTAGTGTGGCTCAGGCAGCGTGACGCTCTGTGGTGCAAGGGGCACAGGTTTGTACGGGTTTGACGGCGCGACATGTCGGTTTGAACACAGGACATGACGGTTTGTGCGTCGGGAGCGGGGATAACACGGGCCTAGTCATTGGCAAATGGGGCCGCGAACGGCTCTGGAGCAAGTCGCGGAGAGCGGTGATGTCGGAATTAGAAAGCAAGCGGACATCTACGATGGGCGAACCGCCCACTTTCCCCTCGAATTCTCGGGTCAGCTAGACGCTTGGAAGCTGACATTCACCTGGTTGCAGACATGGACCAATACCGGAAGTGGATTGGTGGGTGAGTCATCTTTGGTGTTGTTGTCCCGGAAAGGTTCCCTTTGAGCGGTACCGGTCGGAGATGCAGCACGCTTACTCGGTCAGGTTGCGCCTATCACCGCGCGTACATCACAAGGGTGAGTGACACCAGAATGCCGGATGGTGAATGTGAAGCGAGCCACAGGACGATGAGGACGCATGAACGCTACTAAAATACCGCCACTTTCAGCGGATGACGACAATGGGTTGGTATTCGCCTGCTTGCTCGACGGAAAGGGGGGCGGAAAGCTGATTGGTTGGGACGGCCTCAAATCATGGAGGCCTGCAGACGGACCGCTGTGGGCACACTTTAACGGTAAGGCACCTGGTACGGCTGATTGGTTTCACGGCACCGCCGGCCTTTCGGAGGTTTCGTGCAAAGTCTTGCTTGAAGAGGAGACGCGGCCGCGCGTGCTCTCATCCGACGATGCACTGCTCGCAATTCTGCGTGGCATCAACCTCAACGAAGGCGAAGACCCTTATGATATGGTGGCGCTCAGGATGCGCGTTGACGACAGCCGCTTGATTACCGTGCGCTTCCGCCCCATGAAAACGCCGCGCGAGGTGCTTGCTGACTTCACCAAACGCAAAGCGGGGGCGAAAAGTGTTCCAGCGCTGTTCGTGCAGCTTACCGAGCGTCTGACGGTACGCATGAATGCTGTAGTCGTTGAACTCGACGAGAAGCTCGACGAGATTGAAGAGCAATTGGAGGAGGGCAATTCAAGTGAACTTCGCCGCGATTTGAGCAACGTGCGGTACACGGCGGTGGGCATGCGCCGCTATTTGGGCCCTCAGCGGGAAGCTCTGACGCGCATACAGCTGGAGCGGCCACCGTGGCTTAAGTCAGAGCTTGAAAGTTTGTTGCGGGAGGCTGCGGAGAAGCTTCAGCGCTATATCGAAGATCTCGATGCGGCGCGTGAGCGCGCGATGGTGATACGCGATGAAATTTCAAATCGCCTGGCTGATGCAATGAACCAACGGATGTACGCACTCGCGATCATCACCGGGATATTTTTGCCGCTAGGACTTCTAACAGGGCTGCTTGGAATTAATGTCGGTGGCATGCCGGGTGTTGAAAGCGGTTGGGCGTTCTGGGTCACGTGCGCACTTCTAGTAATCGTAATCGCGCTCGAACTGTACATATTCCGGCGTTGGAAGTGGATTTGAGGAGCTGTTTAGTTGCCTAGATACTTCATGGCGCAAGTTGCAAACCCCGATCCGTCGGCGGCGACCAATAACGTTCCCGCTCCAGCAGGGCCGCCCCCCGATGAGCCAGTTCCACCTCCTGAAAGTGTGACAAAGGCCGATTCCGAAACGGTCGATACCGCCATGGAGTGGTCGGAACATGCCGTCGACCTGGCGCACCGGCACGTCTTCAGTCTGTCCGTCGGTATTGAGATCGCCGTGCTCTTGATAACAGGGCTTCTCGCTCTCGCACTGGCACGTCCGGGCAGAAATTTTCTCGAACACATATGGACCGCACCGGAAAAGGGCTTCCGAGCGCTGCGACGCGTGTTGCTCGGATTGGTGCCAATTCTGATTTGGGCGCTGCTGTTGTGGGTCGCCGCGCCACTGCTTCGCCAATCAGGGCTTGACGACGTGATCGTACGCGCCGTCGCCAACCTTCTCATCGCCTGGGTGCTGATCCGGCTTTTTTCGACTCTCGTGCCTGACACGTTCTGGTCCAACACATTTGCGGTGGCAGCCTGGGCGATTGCGGCGCTCAACATTTTGAATCTGCTCGATCCAACAATTGCGTTCCTCGACAGCTTTGCAATCCGGTTGGGCACCGCGCGACTGTCACTGTACCTGGTGATCAAGGGTCTGCTGTTCGCCGGCCTGCTCTTGTGGATTGCCGGCGTGATTTCGCGTGTATTGAACCGTCGCATTAGCAAATCCGCAGCGCTCACACCGTCCGTACAGACGCTGCTCAGTCAGACAGTCCGCTTGGGGTTGCTATTTTGTGCGATTGTGATCGCGCTTGGTACGATTGGGTTCGACCTAACCGTTCTGACTGTGTTGTCAGGTGCGATCGGTGTCGGCATTGGGTTTGGCCTACAGTCGATTTTCAGCAATCTCGTAGCGGGTGTCATTCTACTATTTGAGCGCAGCATTCGTGTCGGAGACTTCGTAGAGCTGGCGGACGGCATCCACGGCACGGTTCGCGAAATCACGATCCGTGCCACGCTGGTGACGACAAACGACAATATTGATGTGCTCGTACCGAACTCGGAATTCGTCAACAAGCAGATGACGAACTGGACACTTCGGGACGCCTATCGCAGGCTACGAATACCGTTCGGCGTTGCATACGGCAGCGACAAGGAACTGGTGCGCAAGGCCGGGCTTGAAGCGGCAAGCGAAGTCTCGCACACGCTCGTAGGTATTAAAGGGCGAGATCCGCAAGTTTGGCTTGTTGGCTTCGGTGACAGCAGCTTGAATTTCGAACTCGTCGTTTGGCTGGAACCCGAAAGCGTCAAACGGCCAGCTGCTGTGAATGCGGCGTATTGTTGGGCCATCGAGACGGCGCTCGGTAAGCACGGCATCGAAATCCCATTCCCGCAGAGGGATTTGCACATTCGGTCCGGCCGGCTCCCGGTGCTCGTTGAGGAGCCTAAGCGTTGAAGGAAGCGATTGGGAAATGGTACACGGGGTACATTTGAGACCAGACGCGCGAGGCGATGCCATGTCGGCCGACGGCCCCCGAGCCCGCAGTGAACTTGGCCGGCAATAATTCCCATTTTCACGTCCGCTTTGGATCCAACTCGGTCATTGGGGACAAGGGCGTGACAGCTACTGTCCACCAGAACGCGGACATCTACGTGGTGGTGGAAGAGTTGGCACTCTGGCACTGCCAAATGTCTACTGCTGCATAGCCGCGGCCATCAGCAACGGAGCCCGCGCAAGAGCGGTGTCATCGCGAAGAGAAAAAATCACCAGCCGGCCTGTCAGCCGGGTTCTATCTGGAGCCCCGGATCAAGTCCGGGTGCCGCGGCGTCGCATCTCTTTCATGTCGGTTCTGTTACTTCGCTAGGGTGCAGGAAACACGCTTGCCGCCGGTCTATGTCTTAGCATACGGTCCGCTATCGGCCAGACCCTGGCAATTGAGTGACTCCGCTAACTCACAGACTGGCATTGCTTCGTGCGGCATGAGACGTAACGAGGATGCTTGGGTGAACAAGATTGCTGTTATCGGCGCCACCGGAATGTTGGGGCTTCCTGTGACTGCCAAGCTTTTGAAGGCGGGTTTCGAGGTGACCGCCTTGGTCCGTGACCAAGAGAGAGCAAGACGCATCTTGCCCGAGCAAACCAAAGTCGTGCAGGCAGATATTCGCGACATCGCGAGTCTCAAGTACGGTCTCAAGGGTCAAGATGCCGTCTATTTGAACCTGTCCGTTGCTCCCACTGCGAGGAAGAGTGACTTCCACGCAGAGGGGGAAGGCGTGAAGAATATTATTGAGGCGGCACACTTCAACGGACTCAAGAGAACAGGTTATCTCTCGGCCATCATCCGGGATTCAACAGAAAACGATTGGTGGATTCTTGATGTCTGGCGGAACGCTATCGGACAGATCAAGGGCTCTGGGATCCCATATACGATTTTTTATCCGACGAATTTCATGGAAACGATTGCACAAAGGCATGTGGTGGGCGGCTTCGTGGCGTTGGTCGGGAAAGCGCGTTTTGCCAACTATTGGATCGCGGGGGATGACTATGGAGCGCAAGTGGCCAGATCCTTCCAGAGTGAATCCTCTGCAAATCGCGAGTACGTTATTCAGGGACCCGAGGCCATGACGTACGACGAAGCCACTGTCCGATTTGCCAAGAGCTCAAAGGACAGAATGCGTGTCGTTAAAGTGCCGCTGGGACTGCTGCGGTGCTTAGGGGTCGTTTCGCGGACGGCGGACTTTCACGCACACATGATGGGAACGGTACTGCGATACCCGGAAATCTTTCGTGCCGCAGAGACTTGGGCGGAGCTTGGAAAGCCATCGATGACGATCGAAGAGTTCACCGTTGGTCACCAACAACGGCTTTCTCACTAGTCCTCAATTTCCGCTAAGGGTCAGAAGCGGTCATTACTGACAAGGGCGCGACAGCTGCCCCGGATCAAGTCCGGGGTCCGCGACGGCCAGTCATCTGGGACGCGGAACGCGTCCGCGCCCCAAGCAACCAACCCGGGTGGCGGGTCTGGAAACGGACCTGGCGCCCCGCATTGCAGCGCACGCCCGGCTTCTTCGGTGCCGTGCGCAGTTGGGCAGGCGCAACGTTCGTCAACTCGCCGCCGCACGGCCCGTGCCCGAAACGCTGGGCGGCCGGCGCAGCCACTCTTTCTACGAAACACTCAAATTCTCTTGCCGCTTGCCACAGCTTGAACATAGGCTCCCGCGCTTGGCTTACTGACCAAGTTTTTTTGAAGGGATCGTCTATGATCCGAATTCCACTTTGGCTGTGCGTCGTCGTACCGGGCGCGCTTGCAGTTCTCGGAGGCGCTGCCGTGTCCGGTCAAGGCAAGGACACCGTTCGGGTGCCCAACGGCCTCGCTTTCTCGGAATTCAAGGGATACGAGCGGTGGGAGATCATTGGGCTGAGCCACGGTGGCGAACGCATCGCTGTGATCGTGGGCAACCCGGCGATGATCGACGCCTACAAGGCCGGCATTCCTGAAAACGGCAAACCGCTTCCAGATGGTGCCAAGATGGCCAAGATACACTGGGACGCCAAAACGAACGACGAAGCGCCGGGGCAACCGCAGGTGAGCGGCGATCTTCACGACGTCGACTTCATGGCGAAGGACAGCAAGCGGTTCGCCGACAGTGGCGGATGGGGGTATGGCGCCTTCATGTATGAAATGGCCTCAGGCGACTGGCGGCCATTCAGCACGATGCAAAGTGCGGCTTTGCTTGCCACACAGTCGTGCAGAACAGGGACTACGTTTTCACGAACTACGTACGCAGGTGACCAGCTGGACGACG
>CAZUKP010000023.1:0-49521 GCA_964620915.1 uncultured Hyphomicrobium sp.
AAAGAGAAATTGGTCGGAGCGAGAGGATTTGAACCTCCGACCCCCAGTCCCCCAGACTGGTGCGCTAACCAGGCTGCGCTACGCTCCGAACCGACCCCTTTTGCCTTGCGCCGCCCGCAGGGTCAACGGCAAAGCCCCGCTGTCTTAGGACATGAGTCCTTGAATTTGCTTAGGGCGGTTTGGGAACGCAAGAATAACAGGCTGCGGCCATCCCGCGGGCGTTACGGCTGCACCAAAGAGGTGCTCGCCCAAATCGAGGTCCCAGACTAGGAAGGGTGGCAATGAGGCCCTCAACTCTACGATCCGCGTGGCAGGCCCGCTATTGTCCCCTTTATGGGCACCGGCAGTAAGAGCGAGCCTGGTCAAGAGCGCGCCAACGCCCCACCCCGTGGCCTTAGCGAGCGCCTCAAGGCGCACCCAGCACTGCAAAAAGCGCGCGTCCTCTCCGATTGGCAGCGGCCCGTCAGGATTGAGGGCCGCAGCCGCGGCCTCAAGCGGATGCCGGCGCGCAGGGTTCATGTTCACCACACGCGCGCGTTCCAGATCAACGCCGATCGCTCCCTCACGGGAGAGCCCAACGAGCGCCCGGCCCGGCACGTGCGAAAGACTGAAATCGACAGGAGCTTCGTCGAGCCGCGGTTTTGTTGCGCGCCCGCGCTCGAATGCACACCGACGCCAGCTGGGTCCGGCCGCACGCTCAATCAGAACGCGCAACGCTACATGAGCGGCGAGCCATTCCGTGGCTGCCGCCGCGTCCTTCATTGTTGCGGCGTGATCTTGTTCCCAGTGCGATAGTCTTGGGGTCTCCTGCTCAATCACGGCAAGAGAAGAACCCGCAGCTCGAAGATCAACACACCAGAGTTCGAGACCGCTGAAGGCTGGTTGCCAAGCGGTAACGACGCACGCCTCGGCAGACCCGCTCAAGTACTCGCTGCGCGGCGTGACCTCGGTGTCTTCGTCCGCTTGGCGGGAGCCCGCGCCACTTTGTCCAAGAGTACGCTGCGACAGACCTCAAGCTCTGCGATGGCCGACTTGATGAGTTTGCGCGCGTCGGCCGATTCGACGGCCGAACAGAACGTCGAGCTTGGCACGGCGTCAGCCATCGTTGCCTTTGGAACACCGCGCGACGGCCGGCCTTTCGTGCCGCGTCCCCGTTTGGACGCGGTCTGTTTGGCAGCGGCTTTCGTTTCAACCTCTCTGCCAACATGCTTGACCTGCTCGACGCCCTTTTCACGCAGGATCTTTTGAACGCCCTTGATCGTGTAGCCCTCTGCGTGAAGAAGCTGGCAAATCCCACGCAGTAGGTGCAAATCCTCGGGCCGATAATAACGCCGTCCACCGCCCCGTTTCATCGGACGGACTTGAGGAAACTTACCTTCCCAAAATCTCAGAACGTGTTTTGGTACGTCCAGCTCGCCCGCAACCTCGCTGATCGTACGAAATGCTTCCGCCGTTTTTCCCATTGTCCTACCGCTGACCTTGCCCCTGGCCCCAGTTTAGTAGGTGCCTCTCACTCTGCAGCCTTTCGACGACCGAGACCCTCATTAATGCGCGACTTCATAATGTTGCTGGGCCGGAACACCAAAACCTTGCGCGGCGTGATTGGCACCTCTTCACCCGTCTTCGGATTGCGCCCCATCCGTTCGCCCTTTTCGCGAATGCCGAACGAACCGAAGGACGACAACTTCACAGCCTCACCACGTGCAAGGCTAGCTGAAATCTCACCGAGAACGAGCTCCACCAATTCCTGGCTCTCGTTACGCGGCAACCCCACTTTGCGCACGACCGCCTCTGCTAGGTCGGCACGCGTCAATGTCTTGCCTCCCATGGCTTTTTGGCCTCCCAGTCCTTGTCATCGTTAACCCAATGCTACTGGGGGCTGAAGCGATGGTCAATGACAAGTGCGCTCAACCGACTGAAATCACAGAAAAATTGTTTGAGCGGGGCCAAAATGTCCCCTGTGTGGCCTACCAACGCGCCAGCGTTGCTCCCCAGGTGAAGCCACCACCCATGGCCTCCATGAGGACAAGGTCGCCCGTTTTCACGCGGTGTTCCTCGAATGCGTGATTGAGGGCCAGCGGAATTGATGCGGCAGACGTGTTGCCGTGACGGTCTAGCGTCACGACCACCTTGTCGGCCGAAACACCCAGTTTCTTCACGATACCGTCCAGGATCCGTTTGTTGGCCTGGTGAGGAACATAGAGATCGATGTCATCGGGGGCGAAGCCAGTGTTCACCAGCGTTTCCTCTATTACGCCGGTGATCTTTTGTATGGCATGACGGAACACCTCGCGGCCGTTCATCCTCAAGTGCCCAACGGTCTTGGTCGAACCAGGACCACCATCTACATAGAGCAGATCCTCAAACCGGCCATCGGAGCGGATGCGCGAGGAAAGGATCCCGCGGTCCTCAATCGTCCCATGTTGCGGCTGGGCCTCAAGGACGACAGCGCCGGCACCATCTCCAAAAAGGACACACGTCGAGCGATCGCTCCAATCCAAGATTCGGGAGAACGTCTCCGCACCGACAACGATCGCCCGCTTGAATTGGCCGGCCTTGAGAAAGTTGTCGGCAACGGTAAGCGCGTAAATGAAGCCCGAGCAAACGGCCTGCACATCAAATGCAGCACCCTTGGTCACACCCAATCCGCGCTGAATGGCGACAGCTGTGGCTGGAAAGGTGCGATCCGGAGTTGCTGTGGCACAGATGATCAAGTCGACATCGACAGGATCGACACCGGCGCGAACGAGCGCTTTCTTTGCGGCGGCGATGCCGAGATCAGAGGTAAGCTCCCCTTCTTCCGCAATGTGACGCGCGCGAATACCCGTACGTTCAACAATCCACTCGTCACTCGTGTCCACGACCTTGGCCAAGTCTGCGTTGGTCATAACGCGTTTGGGCAAGTAGGCGCCGACGCCGCGGATCACTGAACGATTGATTGCCACTGGCTTACCTTGCCTTTTCTTCTCGCTCTTTCGATCTATCCGCCGCTTTCCAGCATTACTCAAGCTGCAGGCTGCCGCTAAAGCACGCGCGATCAGCCTGTTGCCGTGGCTGCATCGAGCTTGTGATGGAAGGCCTCGAGATCAGCGCCGAGACGGTCGACAAGCCCACTTTCAACCATCTCGTACGCGAGATCGACCGCGCTCGCAAAGCCCAAGGCATCCGTGCCCCCGTGGCTCTTAACGGCAATGCCATTGAGGCCCAGGAACATGCCGCCATTCGAGCGGCGCGGATCCATCTTGTTGCGCAACACTCGGAAGCCACCGGACGCCAGCAATGCGCCCAGGCGTGAGGTCCAGGTGCGCCTCATGGCCTCTCTGAGATACTCGCTGATCTGGCGTGCGGTCCCTTCAGCCGTCTTGAGTGCAATGTTGCCCGCGAAACCTTCCACAACCACAACGTCGACAACGCCCTGGCCGATCTGATTGCCCTCAATAAACCCGCGATAGTCCAAGGGCAGATCGGTGCTCTTGAGCCAAGCGTGCGCCTGGCGTACCTCTTCCACGCCCTTGATCTCCTCAACGCCAACATTGAGGAGCGCCACGGTCGGCCGTTCAACATGAAAGAGGACACGCGCCATGGCCGCGCCCATCAACGCAAAGTCGGACAGTTGGCGCGCTGTCGCGCCGATGTTCGCACCAACGTCGAGCACAATGCATTCCGTCTTGACGGTTGGCCACAGCGCAGCGATGGCCGGTCGCTCTATTCCCGACATGGGCCGCAAAATGAGCTTGGACATCGCCATCAGGGCGCCTGTATTGCCCGCGGAGACAGCGGCCTGCGCATTACCGGTCTTGACTGCCTCCAAGCTCAGCCAAAGGCTGGTGCCCTTGCCCCGGCGCAAGGCCTGGCTCGGCTTGTCGTCCATGGACACTGCCGTATCGGTATGGACAACGCGGGCCTTGTTGCCCAGCACTGGTACCTTGTCGAGCTCCCGGCGAATGCGACCCTCATCACCGAAGATCTCAAAACTCAACCCGGGATGGCGCTCCAGAGAGATAGCCGCACCCGCAACCACGACCTCGGGGCCATGATCGCCGCCCATGGCGTCAAGCGCTATCGTCCGCGGCTGAGGCATGTCGCGGTTGGCCTCACGTGAGAATTTATGAACAGGGAGTTTGCACCCCGGGGCACCCGTCCCTCAAGTCTGGCCCGGACCATACTCGTTTGCACCTGCGAAACAACCCGATTCTGGACACCTATCGCCGCACTTGGGGACCCTTCGGCTCCAGTGCAGGGTCGTTCATTCCCCCTCCTTGAGCTTGCGAAGGCCAGCAAATGGGCCCATTGGGGCGGGCTCGTCGCCCGTAACCGGTTCTTGCCAGTCGAATTCGGCGCCAGGTTTGCGTGGATAGGGATCGATGTTGGCCGATAGCGTTTCGAACACGATTCTCCCCACATCGATCAGACCATGCATCAGGGGCTCTATCTCATTCGCACTCAATACGTCCTGTTCAGCACTTTCGGCCTCCGGCGTTTCAGGCTTGGGACAGAATTCCACGCTGAAACTCGCCCTAAGACTTTGAGTGACCGGCTTGAGTGTGACAACGCATGATTGGGTAAATTTTGACTCGACCTCGCCAGAAAGCGTGAAACGACTTTGACCCAATCCGCGGATAACGTAGTCGCAGCGCATCTCATCGCAGGAGAGCACATCGAGAGCCGCGGCAAGTGCATCTCTTTCGGCTGGCGATGCGCTGCGCGTTTTCCTCAGACCACCTTCCGGAATTTCGGCGCCCCGATGTGTCCATTCAAGAGCTTGGGTCATCCTGCATCCTTTCCGTAAGCAGTTACGGTGGGAAATCGGACGAAGTTGCCGGCGGTCGAGCTTCCCATCGCCTGTCCCAAATAGCCGGCAAGGCGATCGCTATGCCAATCAGCCTCATCGATACCGAAAACGTACCGGGCAAGCGTGCGCGACAAGGCATTTCGGTCACCCGTCGCCACGGCTTCTCCATAGACCTTACTCCGCTCGTAGAGACCACCGGCAGCGCGGCGAACCTTTTTGGGCACCCCCATATCGCCTGTCCCCATCTCGCGAAGCGAGTCGTCCATATCCGTGACAAACGCTTCAACGAGGGGCTGGCCAAGTTTGGCGTAGGCCGCTGGCTGACTTTTCAAGCGCTCCAGCACCACAAACAGGTGCACTACGATCATTTCGTAACGGCCTGCCGGCGTATCGGGAACACCGATATCTGAGTAGAAGGCCTCTTGGCGCGCCTGCGCCACGATCGCGCCATAAAGGTCCCTAGCCTTACGTCGGCTTTCGGATCGCGCCCTGAACCAACTCAGCATTTTGACCCGACGACGACACAGAGGAAACGACAGCCTGGGGAAAGAAGCGGTGCGACAAGTTGCATTCGCACAATGCTCGGGCTAAGTGCAGCCAAAGTCACCTCCCACATTCGATTCTCAAGATGAACGGTATCATGATGCGCCCTACAAGGAATGCGCACAGCATAACAAGCCGCTCCACTGGGACAGAGAGAGCCGGCGCGCGCTCAAACGTCAGGGGACGGCTGAGACGGCAGGCTTTGGCCTTTCTCATCGTTGCCGCCCTCCCCCTAGCAGGATGCGGGGAGACGATCACCAAGCACGGCCACCAGTTTCGCGAAAACGACCTTCAGCAGATCCAACCGGGGATGACCCAGGACCAGGTCCGTATGAACCTCGGCTCACCGGCAACGACAGCGGTGGTCGGCGGTGGACGAGCCTATTACTACATCTCCAGTACGCAGTCGCAGTCAGCCTTCTTCCTGCCAACGGAGGAAGATCGCCAAGTGGTTGCCGTATATTTTTCCCCGGCAGGCAGTGTTGAGCGCGTAGCGAACTACGGCCTGAAAGACGGGAAGGTCTTTGACTACGTGTCGCGCACCACGCCGGCGCCAGGCGGAAATGATGACAGCATCCTCAAGCAGCTGTTCCGCAACCTCGGCCAGAAGCAACTCTTCGGCGACTGATACCCAACGATGGTAGGCGAGGGAAATCATGCAGCGTAATCGCTGCATGAGTTGCCGCTCGCCTTTCGCAGCGTTAGTTCAGGTGCGCAAGCACAGCCAGAAGAAGTAGCGCAACGATATTGGTGATCTTAATGGCCGGGTTCACCGCAGGACCCGCCGTATCTTTGTATGGATCACCCACCGTGTCACCGGTGATTGCCGCCTTATGCGCCTCGGAGCCTTTGCCGTGCTTCACACCATCCTTGTCGACAAAGCCGTCCTCGATCGCCTTCTTCGCGTTGTCCCAAGCACCGCCGCCAGATGTCATTGAGATAGCGACAAACAGCCCGGTGACAATTACGCCGAGAAGCATGGCCCCAACGGCGGAGAACGCTGCACTCTTGCCGGCCGCACCCCCACCCGTAACAAAATAAATCGCAAAGTAGAGCACAATCGGAGACAGCACAGGCAACAACGAGGGGACCACCATTTCCTTGATGGCTGCCCGTGTCAGCAAGTCAACGGCGGCGGCATAATCGGGCCGATCCTTGCCTTCCATGATTCCGGGCTTTGCCTTGAACTGGCGGCGCACTTCCTCGACGATCGCGCTTCCTGCACGCCCCACTGCCGTCATGGCAATGCCACTGAACAGGAAGGGAATGAGGCCCCCGAGTAGCAACCCGACCACGACGTAGGGATTGGCCAGCGAAAAGTCGGGGCTAACGCCCTGGAAGTATGTGAAGGCAGTCGATCCAGCAGCATTTGCTTCGCTGATGAAATGCTGAAGGTCGTAGCTGTAGGCGGCAAAAAGTACCAGCGCACCCAGGCCAGCCGAACCGATCGCATAGCCCTTCGTAACAGCCTTCGTCGTGTTGCCGACTGCATCGAGCGCGTCCGTGGATCGGCGCACTTCATTCGGGAGACCAGCCATTTCAGCAATGCCACCAGCGTTGTCCGTCACCGGTCCAAATGCATCGAGCGCAACGACGAAACCGGCAAGGCCAAGCATGGTTGTCGTGGCAATAGCTGTTCCGAAGAGTCCAGCAAGAGAGTAGGTGGCGAGAATTCCGGCAACGATTACCAGAGTCGGCAGGGCTGTAGCCTCAAGCGAAACTGCAAGTCCCTGAATCACGTTGGTGCCATGCCCGGTCACCGAGGCCTGGCTGATAGAGCGTACGGGGCGAAATCCAATCCCGGTGTAGTATTCCGTGATCCAAACAATGAGACCGGTGATGACGAGGCCGGCGATCCCGCAAATGAAGAGGTTTAGACCCGTAACGGAAACACCGGCGGCCACGCCAACTTCACCAAAGCCACCCAGAACAAACTGGGTAGCGGCCCAAAGGCCTGCTACGGAGAGCACTGCGGTGGCAATGAAACCGCGATAAAGTGCGCCCATAATAGAGTTATTGGAGCCCAGCTTCACAAAGAACGTGCCAATGATGGAGGTGATGATGCAAGCTGCACAAATCGCCAAGGGGTATACCATGAGGGCAGCAAGGTTCGGCTGCCCCGCGAAAAAGATCGCCCCCAAAACCATCGTGGCAACGACGGTCACCGCATAAGTCTCGAATAGGTCGGCGGCCATGCCGGCGCAGTCACCGACGTTGTCACCGACATTGTCGGCGATGGTTGCCGGATTGCGCGGATCATCCTCAGGAATGCCAGCTTCGACCTTTCCAACCAAGTCACCGCCGACATCGGCGCCCTTCGTAAAGATACCGCCGCCGAGACGCGCGAAGATTGAAATCAGCGAGCCGCCAAACCCAAGCGCAACAAGCGCATCGATCACGGTGCGATCAGCAGGGCCGTAGCCCATCAGCCCGGTCAGCACCAAGTAGTACACAGCAACACCAAGCAGAGCCAGACCAGCAACGAGCATGCCTGTAACGGCGCCCGACTTGAACGCAATATCGAGGCCGCGCGCCAGCGAATGTGTCGCCGCTTGGGCGGTGCGCACGTTGGCGCGCACCGAAACATTCATGCCGATGTATCCGGTGAGACCGGAGAGCATAGCGCCAATGAGAAAACCGATAGCAACCGGCAACCCGAGTAAGAACCAAGCGATTGCGAAGATAACCACACCCACAATCGCAATCGTGCGGTACTGGCGATCAAGGTAGGCCTTTGCACCCTCGCGGATCGCCTCGGCAATTTCTTGCATACGAGCGGTACCCGCATCGGCCTTCATAACCGTCTGGATTGTGAAAGCGGCATAGACAATCGCGAGCGCGCCGCAAGCGACGATCCCCCACAAAATCTCGTTCATTGACAGATCCCCTTCGGCGCCCTGATTATCTTCGTTCTCACGGCAAATAACCGGAACAATGGAAAATCCATCTCCGGCATCTCGCACGAGCTGGGCGAGATTTGCGCGCGGAACATGCCAAAAGTGCCGTAGACTTGCAACACGGACCGCAAGGGCGGATCGGGCGCCGGCGAAGTCAGCCAATTCAATGCTCTACACCGCTAGACCGCCACTTGTGTGGTCCGGGAAGTCCGAATTTTATAATCCTCCAGAGCTACGCTTTTGGAAAATTAGAGGAATTCCCCACAGTTTAGGCCGAGCGCCCACTAACCTGACCTCTCATGCCAGTGAAGACGGGTGCTGGCGTTCCGGCGCCCGCTGCTGTACCAGCAGCACAGTTGGGAAGACAGGAAGGGACAAAGAGGCGTGCGGATCGAAAATCTTCTCAGCGAAACTCAAGATGGCCGGGTCTTTGCCAACTTGGCGCAGGCCTTCCACCTGCCGTCCGCGAAGGTTGAGACGGCCGTCGGCATTATGATTCGCGAGCTCGCATTCCATATCGAGATCAACGAAAGTTCCAAACAGTGGCTTGGTAACTTTGTTCAGAGCCTCGGGCGTGGGGACTATCAAAAGGTGCTCTCGTCGCCGTCGCTGCTGGGGGCAACGTCTACCCAAGTGCTTGGCAACGATGCGCTCGACATCATCGCGGGGCGCGGCGCAAAAGAAAAAATCGCTGAACACGCCGCCGCCGCCGCAGGTATCAGTGAAATGATCTCTGAATACCTTTTGCCGGTCGTTGCCGCCATGTTGATTGGCATAATCGCAAGACAAGGCGGGCCGGCGATGGACGGCGTCATGTTGGCTGCTTTGGGCGAAGCGCCCCCTCCCCCCGATGGCGGCGAGGGTGGCTCAGATTCGAATGCAGGCCAACTCCCGCTTCCGCGCGCGGGTGGCGGAGCCGGCTTCACCGGAAGCACCGGGGTGGTCCGCAATGAAGCGATTACGGTTCTTGACTCCGGACGCTACGATGAGCTGGCCGAGATGATTAAGCGGGGACCGCTCGCGCCAGGAGATCCCGATCCAGCAAAGGCTGTTCGACGAGCCCTGGCATCGACACTGGGATTCCCAACTCACCCATTGCTCTGGGTCGGGCGCATCCAACGGTGGGGACAAGACACATTCAAGGCATTGATTGGCGGACGCTGGCCATAGCCGACGTCCGCCGATGCGAATTTATCGGGACCCCCAAAGCTACCTGCAGGGGCGCGATTCCGTGTCGCAACTCCACCCGGACGAGGACCGGCTGCATCTCATCTTCCGGCTCGCCGATCGATAGTACCTCGCCCAGTCGCTCCCATATTCAAGCGCAGTGAAGTTCTGCCACGATCTTATCGCCTCGCGCTCTGCTGTGCGCTTGCTCTTCGAGCTACTACCACTTCCGTAGTGCCAATGATCGGACATGCATATCCGCCCGCGCTCGCGCCGGATCGAATGCATAGATGCCATCCCTGTGTCATCCGCCCAAGCTGACATGTCGAAGGACGTCACCGCAACGACCACGGCAAACAACCCCATTAAGAACTTAAGCCCCATCTCCCACCTCTTCTTTTTGCCGGGACCGAACCAGCCACACGTAGGGTGAGATTGCCAGATTCCGCCGAAACGCTCGACAACAACGGGACTTTTAGGCTGCGAAAAATTCGCTTGAGCGGCAAACTAGTCACACGACGGAATTGATATAGGTCAAGTGTGGAACGTCGATTGGAACGAAAGGCTCAGTAGAGCGGCTCTTCGTAAACGCGCTGTCCCTCGCTCATTAGGCCCTTAATGCCCGCCACTCCGTTGCTATCGACAGCAATCACCGCTGCGAGCTTTTTGTCGCCAATCAGCGTCTCCAACTTCTTGCCCTCACCTTCAGGAACGAAAAAGCTCTCGATACCGTAGTGCACGGTGGCCATTCGCGTGGCCGCTCGCGTTGCACCGGAGACATAGCGCACGCGGCCCTTGAGTACGATCTGGTCGCGTTTCACGCGACGAGGCGGATTGGCCTGGACACCGGCGACCTCCCACGACATGTCGTCGGTCTGTTGCAGCGTTACGTAGAGCGTCGAACCGCGATGCACGGACTTCAGTCCGGGCGGCAGCTCGAGGCGGGAAATGTTGTAGTTAAGAATCACATAGTCCCCGCGGAACAGACTTCGCGGATCGACGGGGACCACCCGGAGGACAATCTCGCGGCCGCTCCGCAGCAACGAAGCACGCTCCCAAATCATGCCACCGAGGATTAGAACCTGCACGCCCGCCACAATGCCGAGCGCGACCCAAGTGCTTCGACGCGCTGAAATCAAGAGACAGCCTCCATGCGGGAACGAGAGCGCGAATGCAGTCGATATGCGATCGCCGCCAGTGCCATGACGATGAGCCCGGAGGCAAGGAAGAAAAGTGACGACCCGAGCAGCGTGCCTACCGTCTTGAAGTAGAGGGCCAATACCTCGATCGAGAAACCGGCATACCCTAACCAAAGCGCACTGGCACGGCCCGTTCTCAATCCAAATCCGATAGCGCTCAGTACAAGCGCGAGGGTCGCAAGCGCCAAGAGGATCAGCCCCCCGAGCGGCGGCGACTCGACAAACTGCATTGCAAACAGTCCGGCAAAGGCGATCGTCATGCCGTAGCCGAGCGCAGGCGCCGAGAACTGCTTAAGGTTGTTTGCGAAGATGGGGCCTGCCAATCCAATGGCGGCAATGAGCAGACCAAGGCCGACGACGACCGCATGTCCGTGACCATGGAGCAACAGATACCCGAGGCTGATGATCCAAAGGCTCAGAACGATAGCCGCAAGGTGCAGTCCCGGCGCCCAACGGTGCCACAAGAAAGTGCAAGTAACCGCAGCCCAGCCGAGCAGAAACTGCCAGTGCACGGTCCCGCTAATGCTCGTCTCCCATGCGCTCCACAAACCGATGAGCAGCATCGCTAGTGCAAGAGCCGGATTGGATTTTAGAAGGACGCCTGCGAGCAGCGCGCCGAGCGCCCAGATGAGAACCGCGTCAGGTGGATGGCCATCGATGTGATACATCTGGGCAATCAGCATGATGCCCGCACCGAAAATCGCCACACCAGCAAGAATGGCCGCATGCGCGAATGCTGGATGTCCGCGCTCGAAAAGAAGGCCCGCAATTCCATATGCACTGATTAGACCCGCAAGGATCAGCGCTAGGCGTGCCAGCCGTGGCATCTCGTCCCAATTGGCGGCCACGAAACTCATAGCCGCGAACCCAATCAACACCGCACCGAGAATGCCGAGGATGGGCGCGACTTCAAAGCTGCGGCTATGGCTCTCCAACTCGCCACGGATCGCGGTTTCACCTTCCGGTGTCACCCAGCCGGACTCGCGCCAACGAGGCAGATCGCGCTCAATGCGCTTGCGGTAACCCCACATTGCCAGTCCGTTTCCCTTGCGTTAGACCGGGTTCGACGCACACTAACTGCACGCCACAACGATAACAACGGCGCGCGCGTCCGGCTTAGTGTGGGAATTAGAATTGTGGGCATTTGAGGCCCATTGTGCATTTCTCTAACCTGAATGGTGATGACCAAGATGAAGCCCATCCACGTCATTGGTGGCGGGCTTGCGGGCTCAGAAGCCGCCTGGCAGATCGCGCATGCCGGCGTACCCGTGGTGATCCATGAGATGCGGCCCACGTGTACAACCGACGCGCACAAGACGGGCGAGCTCGCCGAACTCGTGTGCTCCAACTCGTTCCGATCGGATGACTGGGAGCACAACGCTGTCGGTCTTTTGCATGAAGAGATGCGCCGAGCCAATTCTCTGATTTTGGCCGCTGGAGATCAGCACAAACTCCCAGCCGGAGGGGCACTCGCCGTCGACCGCGATCACTTTTCTGAAGAAGTGACCCGTCGATTGAGCGACCATCCGCTTGTCCGCGTTGAGCGCGGCGAGATCACAGGGCTGCCGCCGGAAGACTGGGATCGCGTGATTGTCGCCACGGGGCCACTAACCTCGCCCGCGTTGAGCAAGGCCATCCAAGACCTGACAGGCGAACGCGATCTCGCTTTCTTTGATGCCATCGCACCAGTCATTCATCGCGAATCGATCGACATGTCGATTGCGTGGTTTCAGTCGCGCTACGACAAAGCGGGGCCGGCCGGTACGGGCGCCGACTATCTCAACTGCCCTCTGACCAAGGCGGAGTATGAAGCCTTCATCGATGCTCTTCTTGCGGGAGGAAAGACGAGCTTCAAAGAATGGGAAGCGACAACACCCTATTTCGATGGATGTCTGCCGATCGAGGTCATGGCCGAGCGCGGACGCGAGACGCTGCGATTTGGTCCAATGAAGCCGGTTGGATTGTCCAATCCACACAAAGGCAATCACCGCCCCTATGCGGTCGTCCAACTTCGTCAGGACAATGCGCTCGGGTCGCTGTGGAACATGGTGGGCTTCCAGACGAAGCTGCGCCACGGGGAGCAAGTGGCCGTCTTCCGAATGATCCCCGGATTGGAAAGTGCCGAGTTTGCGCGCCTTGGCGGACTTCACCGCAACACGTTCCTCAACAGTCCCAAGCTCCTCGATACAAGCTTGCGTTTGAAGGTCATGCCGCGGTTGCGTTTCGCTGGACAGATGACCGGTGTAGAGGGCTATGTGGAAAGCGCGGCCATTGGCCTGCTCGCGGGACGATTTGCAGCGGCTGAGCAAAGCGGCGGTGCATTGGAGCCACCGCTCGCAACGACCGCGCTTGGCGCGCTCATCAATCACATCACGGGCGGGCACATCTTAGACGTCTCCGCCGGCGACCTTGCGCAAGTGGATCCGAAGGACCCAAAGCCGGTGGAGGTCGCGCAATCGTTCCAACCGATGAACATCAATTTCGGACTGTTGCCGCCTGCCGAAGCGGCCGAGCGCGATGCAGATGGCAGACGCGTCAAGGGCAAGGAAAGAGGACGCGCCAAGAAGCGTGCCGTTGCCGTTCGAGCCCTTGCCGATCTGGAGCGTTGGCTCGCAGCCCAAAGCGGCGGGAAAGCAGCGGCCGAATAACGGGCTCATCGGCAGTTCAAAGGCCTACGGAAGGGACGGCTCGGTGCTGCTTGCAGGAGGCCCTGCGTTGAGCCCTGGCGTGAACGCCTGGTCCTCACCTTTCTCGTATTTCTGGAGCACGCCGCGTGCGGTGTGCACCACTGCGTCCGCAATCGCAGCGTGGCCTTGCGCAGTCGGGTGAAACGCACCTGAGTAGGTTGAGGCCAGCACAAGCTGGAACCAGGCGAGTGCATCAAGCTTCAGAACCTTCTGCAGCATGGAACCGGCAACATGGAAATTGCCGGTCATATAGGCGTCGTTGGGCGTCCTGAACCACCGCTGACGTGGTGCATACGCCTTGTAGTCCTCTGGGTTGTAGGGACGCCAGCCGGCGGCCGTTTTGCGCGGCAAGCGAAGATCGTCGAAGATATTGCCGCCATCGAAAGTCGTGCCGGCGCATATACCGCGCCCGACGAACTCGCGCCGGTGGCGTTCGACAAACGACCACCCATTTTGTTTCGCCGCATCCTCCATAACTCGATGGAGCTTGTCTGCGATCCACATACCTGTACGTGTTTTCGCCTCGCTCATCTTGAAATCGGACAAGACCTCCATGCCAGCGCGACCGTCGGGACAAACCTCACTACCGTCCCCCAAAAGCGCGAGCGCCGGATACGCCGTCAGAACGATACGATCTGACTCGGCCCATGGTATATGGAGAATATGGTGGAACGCCCGGTTCAAAGACTTATAGCGCGCATCAAGTCCCACTAGCTGCCGACTGGCCTCATCGAGACCGTGCACTTGCCCGAACCATCCGCCGATCTTGCGCAGAAGCGATTTGTCGGCGAGCACAGCATTGGCGATCAACCGCGAAAAGCCGACGTCGTTGCCGCCGATAGATAACAGCAACAGGTCGATTTTGCGTGCGTCCAACGGATTGCACTTGCGCAACATGAGCCCTCCCTTGAGCTCAGGAATAACGCCGTGCATGTGGTAGGCTTCGGGCAAATCCTGCGGCTCCGGTTTTTTATCACCGCATTGCGCCGCGGCCACCGCTGAGATTTGCGAAAAATCAGGAGGGTTCGGCACCCATTCGTTACCGGTGTAGCGCAGGAAAAGTCCCCAGACGACCTCCGCACCCGAACACGCAACGCCCACGTAAGTGACGGCGCGATGCGGCTCCTCGACCGCAAGCTGCAATGCGGCGCGCAGTTGATGCGAATAAAGCGACCTGTGGCATGCCTGATCGCTCCATCGTGCATTGCCTTCAATGAAGGCCTCATCTCCAATCTGCCGCCAAGGCCCCACGCGGGTGGGATAACCCGAAAGTTTCGCGTCGGCCTCCCCCTTGCCATAGCTCGCCGAACGCTCGCGAGAAAATCGCACAGGGACGTCGGGATTGCCCTCGCCCGAGGCAAAGCTATCACCCATTCCTACAATGAGGAGATCGCGTACCCGGATCGTTTCGCGGACAACCTCGCGCCCGCCGATTTCGACGGTGAGCGTCACACCATCCGGAAACGGCACATCGAAATGCGCGCGTTCGTTGCATGGCTGCACAATCGCGACGCCGCGCGGATCGCCGCCGCCGCGTGGAGCCGTCAGCCACGTGCAATCGAGTAGGGTGGAGTCGGTGATGCCGTTAATATTCGCGACGACCGTATGGTGGGTTGGGTTAACGTATTCACCGCCGTCGGGACAGACGAAGTGATTGCTCTTTGTATCCCAGCAGATCTTTTGGAACATGGTCGCCGACCAGCCAGTCTCATGCCGGACGCTCAAAGCTTCTTCTGCGGCAAGCACTGGCCGCTGGAGCCTGTCCGCAGCGGCCAGCGAGCGATATGTCGCCCGGTGAACCTCGGTATCTGAGGGATCAGTGAACAAGCGAAAAGGGTTCTCGACACGCCACGAGATTGCGGGGCCGTTCTCCGAGCGCGCTTGAACGGTACAGGGAACAGCGAGGAGCCCTGCGACAATCGACAGGACTAGGAGCCGACCCGCCCATCGGATCATGCGTCATCCTCTGTCTCGATACGGCCTTCTCAGACTCGCCCGAGAATTTTTGCTGACCAAAGTCGCCAAACTCGCGTTAACGGCGCGATGTCGACGATCTCACCTTCATGTCCCGCCCCCTGGCTCTCCAAAGCGGTCAAATAGGGCTCTACGAGGGCGAGGGGGAGAATCGCCGGAAGTAGGGCGCTTGGAGCCGACCGTGCCAGCGTCTGGGCCTCCTGCAGCGATAAACGCGCAGTACTGCACACGTTTGCCACGCCACTGTCGCGGCCCTGTTCTTGGCCCCCCACCGGCAGAATTTGCGGCACGCGGGCATTTCTCAGCAAAAGAGGTAACGCCCTAAGGAATCGCACTCGTCCATATGACTGGGCTGCCGCCGCCAAGAGACGATCGACGTTTGGCATCGCATGAACGCCAATGACGCGCGCGACCAATTCAAAGGCGGCCCGTTCGCTGGCGATCAGACGTTCTTCGGATGGCTCGTCCGTTGTGTCCGTCCCGAGTTCAACCGAGTATCCGTCGATCACCTCGAGCAACAACGCATCCGGCAGTTCGTGCCGCTCAACGGCTTCTGCGAGAGCGTCTGTGAGCGGATTTCCCGTCGCCTCGCCCGCCCGTATGGCCGAAAGCGCATCACGCCACCATTGTAGACGGATCTCGCCGATGAGCGGATCGCTCACCGTGAGGGGAATGCGCGCTAAGTCGCCGAAGAACGCCGCCATCGCGATCAGATCGCCGCGCACGCTCTTTGGGGCGAGGAGTGCGGCAAGATAGCGGTCGGTCGCATAGGAGCGCGCCGCATCACGTAACATGGCGTCAATAGCCTGATCGTCCGCGCGCCGTGTCGTCGTCTTTCTCCATTGCCTCAGTCGACGGCGATCAACCCGGCCCCGACGATGCGCTTTTCAGCCAGAAGTACGTTGTAGGTCCGGCACGCCGCACCTGTGCTCATCGCCTCCAGTCCAAGGACGGCCTTGTCACAGGCATCCCGCAGCGATTTGGAAGGAATTTCATGCCCGACACCCGTTCCCAGCAAAATTAGTCCCGGCGCATCCATCTCACGAAAAAATGGGGCGAGGTGATCGGGGGTAATGTCGGAAAACCTCGTCACGTCCCAACCATAGACGCCACTGGGGACGATCAGAAGAGAGCCCCGATGGCTCATGCCAGCAAAGCGAAAGCCGCCGTTGCCATAAGCCTCGATGGGCGCTTGCCCGGGATAGTGGGCGGCAACAGGAGCCATTGAGACCCCTTCCTCGGGTTTCGCCGGTTATGCCTTCCCGGCCGCGGGGCTGCCTTTGGCCACCGCACCGCTCCAATCGCGCTTCACCCCCATCCAAAGAAGGAAAGGAGATGCGATGAAAATCGACGACCAGGTACCAATCAAAATACCGAATAGCATCGTGAACGAGAAACCGCGGATCACTTCGGTGCCAAAGACATAGAGAGCCAACACGGCCAGGAATGTCGTCGACGCGGTAAGAATTGTGCGCGACAGCGTCTCGTTGATCGATAAATTGAGCAATTCTATCAACGGCATCTTCTTATACCGTCGCAAGTTTTCGCGAATTCGGTCGAAGACCACAACGGTATCGTTGATCGAGTAGCCAGCAAGGGTCAGGAGCGCTGCCACCTCGGTCAACCCGAACTCGAAATTGAGCAGTGCCAGCATGCCGATGGTGATCAATATGTCATGGAACAGCGCCAGGATGGCAGCGACACCGAATTGCCACTCAAATCGGAACCAAATGTAAAGAAGGATACCGATGATCGCGAAGGACACCGCGATAATGCCAGCCTGCTTTAACTCTCCGGAAACAGCGGGACCCACAACTTCGATGCGCCGAATCTCGATGTCCTCACCGAGCGCGTCCTCAACCTTCTTTGCAGCGTCCTGCTGCGCCGTCTCACCACCGGGTTGTTCTTCAACCCTGATGAGCGCGTCTGTTGTCGCGTCCAGCCCCTGGATCTGCACATCTCCAACACCGAGAGCCCCCAATTTGGCGCGCAAATCGGCCATGTCGATGTCGCCAGACTTGCGTTGGATCTCGACGAGAGTGCCGCCCTTAAAGTCGATGCCAAAATTGAGGCCCTTGAAGTAAAGGACTGCGATCGCGACCAATACCGCAATTAAAGAGATGCCGATGAAGTATCGGCGCATCTGCATGACCGGAATCTTGGTTCCGTGCGGGAAGAAGTCGACGCCCTTGAACATGTTGGTTGTCTCTCTCTAGAGCGGCGCTGGAATTTTGCGCGTTTTCTGCGCGGCGACCCACAACGACACAAGAAGTCGGGTCACCGTGAACGCGGTGAAGATCGTTGCAAAGATGCCAAGCGAAAGCGTAACGGCGAAGCCTCGCACGGGGCCGGATCCCAGCCAGAACATGACCAGCGCCGCGATGAGCGTAGTCAGGTTGGAGTCGAGAATGGTCCCAAATGCTTTCGAAAAGCCGCTCTCAATCGCCGATATCGATGTCTTTCCGCTCCTCAACTCCTCACGAATGCGCTCATAGATCAGAACGTTCGCATCGACGGCCATGCCGACGGTCAACACCAAGCCCGCGATGCCCGGCAGCGTCAATGTCGATCCTATGACCGACATCACGGCCACAATCAGAGTGAGGTTGATCAAAACCGCGACGACGGCAAACACACCGAACAAGCCGTAGGCAAAGATCATGAATCCAGCGACCGTGATCGTGCCGATAAGTGCGGCCATCTCGCCCGCCTCGATCGAGTCGGCGCCGAGCGAGGGACCGACCGTACGCTCTTCCACGATTGTCAGGCTGGTGGGCAGCGCACCTGAGCGCAGCTGAATGGCCAGATTATTTGCGTCTTCGACAGTAAAGTTGCCGGAAATTTGACCCGAACCGCCGAGAATGGCTTCACGAATGACGGGCGCGGAGAGCACCTTGTTGTCGAGCACGATCGCAAACGGCTCACCGACGTTCGCTTTCGTAAAGCGCCCGAACTTGCGCGCGCCAGATTGGTTGAAGCGGAAGGTGATGATCGGCTCATTCGTACGCTGATCGAAACCGGGCTGAGCGTCGACCAAGTCCTCACCCGATACAACAGGCACCTCTTGCAGGACGTATGCGCCAACAAGATCTCCTTCAGCCGAGGGATAGATTTTGTATCCGAGCGGCACGCGCGTCTGCTCGGCCTCTTCGGCGGTAACCTGTGGATGGACGGCATGGAAAGTGAGCTTCGCCGTCTGGCCGATCACCTCCTTGAGCTTGCGTGTATCGTCGAAGCCCGGCACCTGCACGAGAATTCGATCCTGGCCCTGACGCACGATATTTGGCTCGGTGGTGCCGAGTTCGTCGACGCGCCGGCGGACGGTCTCGACAGAAGCGGTGGCAGCGCTTGTTACACGTTGCTGCAAGCCCTGCTCCGTCGGCTGAACCTTCAAAACGTCCGAACCAACCTTTTCGATTTGCATGTCGTCGGCGTTGGTGCCAAGGACCGCATTGCCCATCGGCTGCACCAGCTCTTTCAGAGCGTCATAGGCCTTGTCGACATCTTCCGGCCGGACAATGCGCACCTGCACCGCATCCCCGACGATGCCAAGACCGGTAAAACGAATCTTCGCCTCGCGAAGTTTCTTACGGACGTCGTCGCGCAGGGTGGTCAGCCAATCCTTGCGCAGCTCGACGGTATCCATGGACAACAGAAGATGGGCACCCCCGCGTAGATCGAGCCCAAGCGAAAGCTGGCGCTTGGGCATCCAGGCCGGCCAGCCTTCCACGGTCTGCTTCGAGAACAAGTTCGGCATAGCGAACACAATCCCGGCGAGACAAATCGCGGCGATTGCAATGATCTTCCAGCGTTCGAAATGCAGCATCGCGGACGAAGCCTTTCTTGGGATCTATTCTAGGACGGCCCGGGTAAGCGCCTCAGCTTCCCTCTTTGACCGGCTCGCCCTTCGAGCGCACGTCCATCAGCGTCGACTTGACGACCCGCACACGCATTGTGTCGCTGAGCTCAACTTCGATCTCATCGGAGGATTCGGCAGCCTTCGTGACCTTGCCGATAAAACCCCCTGAGGTGACGACCGTGTCACCGCGTCGAACCTTCGCCACAAGCTCACGGTGTTGCTTTGCGCGTTGCTGTTGCGGGCGAATGACCAAGAAGTAGAAAATGGCGATCATCACCAGCATCGGGATAAAAAGACCTCCTGCTCCGCCAAACGGATCGCCTCCTGTTTGAGCAAAGGCCGGTGAGATAAACATGCGTTTCGTCCCTTCTTGGATTGCAGACAACCGGAGGCAAAGCTCGCCCGAGCGAAGCCGTCCAGCGCCTGCCCTGCCTGAAAAGTGCCGTGACTATAGTTCCGCCGAGACGCTTTGCAACCGCCCCCAGAACAAGCAGAGTGACTTGGGCGTCTGCGGCGCTATAGATGCTGCAACAGGCGCCAGCAAGTTAAAAAAGCGCGCTCAGAGCGCGGGTTACGAGAAGTGAGCATGAACGACCAGACTGCCCTGCTGCAACGCATCGAGCGCCTTACCGCAGCGCTGGAGCGACTGGCAGGCCCCCAACCGGCAGAGCCTGACTTTGAGGGCGCGGAGGCCTTCATCTGGCATGCCGATCAGGAAACGTTCGACCCGGTCCTGCAAGTCAACCGTGTACCGCTCATCCTTTTGAAGGGCCTTGACCACGTGGCCCCTCAGCTCTCGCAGAACACGATACGCTTTGCGCTTGGCCTACCTGCCAACAACGCGCTCCTCTGGGGCGCACGCGGCATGGGCAAGTCTTCCCTGGTCAAGGCCGTTCACGCAGATGTTCGCAACCGTCATGCTGCGGATTTGAAGGCGGCCGGCTGCGACCTGAAACTCGTTGAGATCCACCGCGAGGACATCGCCTCGCTGCCGCGTTGCCTAACCTTCATGCGCAACAGCGGGCATCGCTTTATTGTCTTCTGCGACGATCTCTCCTTCGACAAGGAGGACACGAGCTACAAGTCTCTGAAGGCGGTTCTGGAGGGCGGCATCGAAGGACGGCCCGACAACGTCATTTTTTATGCGACGTCAAACCGCCGGCACCTGATGCCGCGCGAGATGGTTGAGAACGAGCGTTCGACCGCCATCAATCCGTCCGAAGCGGTGGAAGAGAAGGTGTCCCTGTCCGACCGCTTCGGCCTTTGGCTTGGGTTTCACAACTGCTCGCAGGATGAGTTCCTCGAGATGGTGCGCGCTTATGCGGCGCACTTTGGGCTCGACATCAAGGATGAGGACCTGACGCGGTCGGCGCTCGAGTGGAGCATAACGCGAGGCGCGCGCTCTGGCCGGGTCGCCTGGCAATTCATTCAGGATCTCGCAGGACGCCAGGGTCGCAAACTTGAGCCCTCGCGCTGAACTGGGTAGCGGCGCTTACAGTGGCTCGAGATACGGAACTGGGTCGACCGGCTTTGAGCCCTGACGCAGCTCGAAGTGGAGCTGGGGCCTGTCAACGGCACCGCTGCGCCCGGCTGTGGCGATCACCTGCCCGCGGCGAACGCGATCGCCGCGCTGGACCTTCAGCTCTTCAGCATGTGCATATGCTGTGACCCAGCCGTTATCATGGCGCAGGAGCACGAGCTTTCCGTACCCTTTCAGCTCGGAACCCGCATACGCGACCACACCGCCTTCGGAGGCATGCACCGGCGTACCCACCGGCACCGAGACGTTGATGCCGTCGCTATGAGTCCCGTCACTGCGTTGACCGAAGCTGGTGATTATCCGCCCCTGCACGGGCCAACGAAGTCTGTCACTCGCGGAAGCTGCACTGCCTGAGGCCTTCACCTCACCCGTCGAAACATCCACTGCACGCGTGGCGACCTTGACCTCGCGGCGGTTGATCACCGTCGGTTGGGCGGATGAGCCCGAATATGACGTCGAGGTAGGCTCTGATGTCGACGCAGGCGGAGGAGCCACGGTGATCGATTGCTGCGCGGTCTCTTGTGTCGTTTCGTAGCTGCCCGACGAGCCCGTTGGAACCTTAAGCACCGTCCCAACCCGCACGGACCGCGGATCGGAGATGCCGTTGACCCGCTGCATCTCGGCTGCCGTCACACCATGAGACCGCGCAATTGCATAAATCGAGTCGCCAGGCTGCATCGTGTAGGAACCATTGTAGCGCGCGGACGCGGCCGGTGAGACGTTCACCGTTTGGCGCGGCGAGCTCTTATAACGTGGTGGCGCGCTTTGCGCGGAAATTCCGGCTGGAAGATAGAGGGTCTGGCCCGGTCGAATGGTTGGGCTGCTCAGGCTGTTGACCTGCATCAGCTCTGCAACGGAGACCTGATAGCGGCGCGACAGACCATAGAGCGTGTCGCCGGACTGAACCTGAATGCTGTCGCCGCGATCAACGGAGTTGGAGGTGTTTGCCACCGGCGGCGCATACGAAGGCGCAACATTGTATGAAGGCTGAGAGTTGTAGCCGCCTGTCGGGCCTCCAGACGAGCGCAACGAGACCGGCGCATCGAGTGCCGTCTGTTGAACGCCACCTTGCGAATTCGCGGTCGGGGTAGTGTAGCCACCGTTGTCCCACGAGCTCGGCGGGGCATAGTTCGTTTCGTTGCCGAGATAGTTTGGCCCCCGATTGACAGGCTCCGACGGGATCGGCGCGAGCGACGCCGTCGTCGTCTCCTTTTTGTCGCCGGACAGGTCGAAGGCGGGGTAATCGAAGCGGGTAATGTCCGCGCTACAGCCACCAGCCAAGGCGGCGAGGAGGACGATCCCAAAACGGTTTGCGGCGAGAGAAGTGGGCTTGCTGCCGCGCCAAGAACGCACAATTTGCATCATGATACGCACCCTTACTGCCACCATTGATTAACCGTTAAGGGGTTAACGAGGCCTTAACGGGCGGCAGGATCGCATCCGTTGAAGCTCAATCCGGAAAACCACATGCGCTCAATCGCGCAAACGATTCACCGCCTTCGGACTATTGGTTTACGCAGTGATTGTGCAGGGAACACGGCCAGAGCGGGACAACTCCGCGGCGGAAAAAGGCAATACTAACCCCGCTTTACGGCACGCTCCGGAATGGTATGCGCGAAGGCGCCCTGTAATGCGTCGCGCGTCTCATGATCGGTCAGGTTGAGACAAAGCGGCGTCACCGAAATGTGGTCGGTGTCAATCGCCGTCAGATCAGTCCCCTCGATGCGGGTCGAAGGCGGGCGCTCAAAACCGAACCAGAAATACGGCATGCCCCAGGGATCATTGCGCTTGTCGATATTCAGATAGGCCTGATCGCGCCGCCCCTGCTCCGTTACCGCAACGCCGCGAACCTTCTCGGGCCCGCACGGCGGGAAGTTCACGTTGATGACGATTCCGGTCGGCCACCCCTTGCTGAGCAGCGTGTCGATGATGCCGGGGCCGTGCTGGAGTGGGTTCTCCCAAAACATCTTGCGGTCCTCTTCGGCCGAACCGCCCGACTGGCTCATCGCGATCGATTTGATCCCCAGCAGGGTGCCCTCGATCGCCGCCGCAATCGTGCCCGAGTAGGTCACGTCCTCGGCCAGGTTTGAGCCGTGGTTGACGCCTGACAAAACGAGATCTGGCGGATGATCGAGAAGGATGTGGCGAACGGCCATCATCACACAGTCGGTCGGCGTGCCACGAATGATGTAGGTGCGCTCGTCCGTCTGGCGGCAGCGCAGTGGCTCATGCAGCGTCATGGAGTGCGAGGCGCCACTCTGGTTTCGCTCCGGCGCAATCACCCACACGTCCGAGGACAAGGTCTCGGCGATCTGGCGCAGCACTTCGAGGCCATGGGCGTTGATGCCGTCGTCGTTGGTGACAAGGATGCGCATATCCGCGGTCAATCTGCTTTCTCGATAACTTCCAGCCCACCCATGTAGGGCCGCAACGCCTCAGGAATTGTGACGGAGCCATCGGCCTGTTGATAGTTTTCCAGAACGGCGATGAGCGTGCGGCCCACCGCAAGACCGGACCCGTTGAGCGTGTGCACGTAGCGCAGCTCTTTGGACTCCTTCGGGCGATAGCGCGCGCCCATGCGCCGGGCCTGGAAGTCCCCGCACACCGAGCACGACGAAATCTCGCGGTAGGTGTTTTCGCCCGGCAGCCACACCTCGATGTCGTATGTCTTGCGCGAGGCAAAGCCCATGTCGCCGGTGCACAAAAGCATGGTGCGGTAGGCGAGCCCCAGACGCTTCAAGACTTCTTCCGCGCACGCTGTCATGCGCTCGTGCTCAGCCAAGCCTTCCTCCGGCGTGGTGATGGAGACGAGCTCGACCTTGGAGAACTGGTGCTGGCGGATCATGCCGCGCGTGTCTTTGCCGGCGGCCCCGGCTTCCGAGCGGAAACAGGGTGTCCATGCAGTCAACCGCATTGGCAACTGGTCTTCATCAAGCGTCGACTCGCGCACAAAGTTTGTGAGAGAGACTTCGGCCGTGGGGATGAGCCAAAATCCATTTGTTGTTTGGAAGAGATCCTCGGAAAATTTTGGAAGGTTTCCTGTCCCATAAGCGGCGTCATCGCGAACGAGAAAAGGCGGCAAATTCTCCGTGTAGCCAAATTCGCTCGTATGCAGGTCGAGCATGAAGGCCGCCAGTGCGCGTTCGAGACGCGCCAAAGCACCCTTCAAAACGACGAAGCGTGCACCCGATATTTTGGCCGCTGTCTCAAAGTCCATCAGCCCCAGCGCCTCGCCAATCTCGAAATGCGCCTTGGGTTTGAAATCGAATTTGGGCGGCGTGCCGACCTTGCGAACTTCCTTGTTGTCGTTCTCGTCCTTGCCGAGCGGAACGTCTTCGAGCGGCAGGTTCGGAATCACCGACAGCTCGTCGCGCAACTTGGCATCGAGTTGCCGTTCCTCCTCCTCGCCCTGCTGAGTGACCTCTTTCAGGTCAGCGACCTCGGCCATCAGCTTTTGCGCCAAAGCCTCGTCTTTCGCCGCCTTGGCCTTGCCGATTTCCTTCGACGCCGCATTGCGCCGGGCCTGCACGTCCTGAAGTTTGGTCAAATGACCACGGCGCGCCTCATCAAGCTCCAAGAGCTTCCGCGACATCGGCTCAAGCCCGCGCTTTTTCAAGCCTGCGTCGAAGGCTTCTGGGTTCTCTCGGATCCACTTGATGTCGAACACGTGCGGCGGCCCCTTGTTGCGCGCTGAAAGATTGGCGGTGCTATAGGGCGGCGGACAACCATGGTCCAGACGGCATCACGTCGCCGAGGACGACGCCTGCGCGGCCGCCTGCTTTTTAGCGACCCTATCCACCGCCCAGATCGAAAGCTCATACAGTCCGATCGTCGGCAGCATCATGGCAACCATGCTGAAGGGATCGGGCGGCGACAAAACGGCCGCAACCGCCGCTATGCCCAAGATAGCATATCGACGGCCCTTCTTCAGGGTTTCCGCCGTGACCATCCCCGCGCGCGCCAGAAGCGTCAACGCTACGGGGAGCTGAAAGCAAATCCCGAAACCGATGATCAATGTCATGATCAAAGCGAGATATTCGGAGACACGTGCATGCAGCGTGATTTCGACGGGACCACCCGTCTGCTGCATCGAGAGGAAGAAGCTCATCGCCGTCGGCATCACGACGAAATAGACGAGCAACGTCCCCAGAAGGAACAAAACCGGCGTGGCGATCAGATAAGGCAGGAAGGCCTTGCGCTCGTTCTTATACAGGCCAGGCGCCACGAACTTGTAGATCTGATTGGCGATGATCGGGAACGAAATGAAAAATGCTCCGAACAACGCCAGCTTCATCTGAGTGAACAGGAATTCCTGCGGCGCAGTGTAGATCATCTCGATCGGCTCGGAACCGCCGGTTGCCCACTGATAGGGCAGCACCAGAATGTTGTAGATCTGCTTTGCGAAGGCGAAGCAGATGACAAACGCGATACCCAGCGCGACCAATGCCCAGACCAGACGCTGACGAAGCTCGATTAGATGCTCAAGCAGCGGGGCTTTCGAATCTTCGATTTCGTCGTGTCCTGGACGCTCTGAGTCGTCGTTGGTTGCGCTCATGTCCCAGTCTTCTCAGACACGGAGTTGTCGGCAGCGGGTGGTGTACCCTCACCTTCCGCCACCCTCGCCTCTCGGGGCGCATCCTCAAGCGCGTCATTGACATCACGGCTTGCCGTCTCGACGTTCTGCTCAATGGCGCTGGCGCCGTCCTGAACCGTTTGTTGCATCTCACGTCCAACGCTTTCGACATCCTTCTTGAGCGCGTCCAGCTCGGCCTCGCGAACGGCTTCGTCGAATTGCGCGCGAAACTCAGATGCGTGACGCCGCATCACGCCCAAATACTTGCCCACCGTGCGCAGCAACAGCGGCAAGTCCTTGGGGCCCACGACGAGGAGCGCCACGATCGCGAGAATGAGAAGCTTGCTTGAGGTTATGTCGAACATACGCCGTTCCAATTGGCGATGCGCCCGGCGCAATCAAGGGCCAACATCATGATCGCGAAGGACAGGGAGAACGGGGCCCGCAGGCTCAGCTCGTCTTGTTGCGGTCGTTCTCGGGCGTCTTAGTGGCCGTTTGATCGATGACCTTCGGCGTATCGGGCTTTTCCTCTACTTCGTCCTCGGACAAGCCCTTCTTGAAGCTCTTAATGCCCTTGGCCATGTCGCCCATGATGGAGGAGATGCGCCCGCTGCCGCCGAACACAAGGAGGGCGACAAGCGCGAGAATTAGCAAATGCCAAGCACTCAAACCCATTGGACTCATTCTCCTAGGGGCACCGCCCACATTTCTTAAAATATCGCAGAAAGCGGCACTTGCCGCAAGTCGAGGCCCCCGTTGACTTACTCCTAACTCATTACGGAATCGTCATTTTCTTGTGTTTCGGCGGGGAAGACCAAGATCCGATCTAGATCAATCTCCACGTGAACCTCTGCACCTCGTGCCCAACCCTCCAAAGCAGGAACGCGCGCTTTTAGAGGCTTGTCAAAGCCTTCAACGCCGACCTCGACGCGGGCAACATCGCCCAAGAACTTCACATCTAGCACCCGCCCAGCGAGATGGCCGTTGGGTGCGGAAAGCGTGATGCTGCGTTCGCGGATGCACATGACGGCACTTTGCCCTTCGTGCAGTCCAGGAGCTGGCACTTTCCCAATAGGAGATGCAATGTGACCGTCCGTAACAGGATAGACCAGCTCGTTGATTTCGGAAAACAAGCGAGCCACGAAGAGATCGGCGGGTTGGTGATAAAGATCCTCGGCCTGGCCTGCCTGGATCAGCCGCCCTGCCCGCATGACGACAATTCGATCGCCAAGGCGCATGGCTTCTTCCGGGTTGTGGGTCACGACGACCGACGTCGCGCGGGTCTCGCGCAGCAGCGCAAGCGTCTCCTCCTGCATAGACTCACGCAGTTGGACGTCCAGCCCGGAAAACGGTTCATCCATCAACATGACGGCCGGTCTCGGCACGATCGCACGCGCAAGGGCTACGCGCTGCTGCTGTCCGCCGGACAGGATATGAGGATATTCATTGGCCATGTGTTCCAAGCCAACGCGCTTGAGGGCGAGAAGCGCTTCGTGTTGCGCCTCCGCCTTCGGCAACGCCTTCAATCCGAAGGCGACGTTGCCGAGCACAGTCAGGTGGGGAAACAGCGCAAAGTCCTGGAACATAAGGCCGATGCTGCGGCTCTCCGGCGGCACAAATCGCTGAGGTCCAGCCACTTCCCAGTCGTTGATCAGGACGCGCCCGGCTGTCGGTTTCTCAATACCGGATGCCACCCGCAACAAAGTCGTCTTTCCGCAACCCGAAGGTCCCAGCAAACAGACGACCTCGCCCGGCGCAACGTCGAGACTGAACTCGCGCATAGCGTAAACATCACCGTAGCGGCGTGAGACATTGTCGAAGGTCAGCCGTGCCGCGAAGGCGGCGGCTGCGCGACCGCTTGCAGGGGCTGAGCCTGCGGGCGATCCCTGACGCGTGACGGGCTTGGCTGATCGTGAATCCAAACTTGCGGGTACCTTAAGCGCGTGGCGTGCCCCGCTCAGGACTTATCGGTCTCTGCCTCATTCGACAAGGGCGCGAATAGCTCCTCCTCGTCGTTCGGGTCCTCATCCGGCTCATCCTCGTCAGTTGCATCGAGAGGAAGTTCATCGGGCATTAGTGCGACCACGTCCGTTGGCTCAGGCACAGCGAAATCCGGCGGCAGATTGCCGTCGAGAAGACCCGACGCCCTCAGCTCTGCAAGGCCCGGCAGATCCCTGATGTTTTCGAGCCCGAAGTGGCTCAAGAAGCCGTCGGTGGTTCCGTACGTGACGGGCCGGCCCGGCGCGCGACGGCGCCCGCGCAGACGAACCCAACCGGTTTCCAGCAGTATGTCGAGCGTTCCAGCCGAAGACGAAACGCCGCGGATCTCCTCGATCTCTGCGCGCGTTACAGGCTGATGGTAGGCAATGATTGCGAGCGTCTCGAGCGCCGCTTTCGACAAGCGCCGTTCTTCCTCCGCATAACGTTCCAAAAGATAGGCGAGATCATTCGCCGTTCGGAACGACCACTTTCCGGCCACCCGGACGAGGTTGACGCCACGCCCGGCATAAAAGCTCTGCAGCTCGTTCATGAGCGCGCCGATGTCGTCCTCGTCCGTTAGATGGCTCTTAAGCTTCGCTTCATCGAGGGGCTCGGAAGCGGCAAACAACAAGGCCTCGAGGATCCTCAGCTTTTCGCGGTGGTCGGCAAACGGCAAGGCCGCGACGTTGCCGGGCAACGCCGGCCCTGCGCCCTCATCGGGCGCATTGTCGTTCACGTCCTGGCTCGGCGGCACCAATGTCAGGCGAGGCGGCACCATGTGTCTCTCTTATCTCTTGGTTCTACGACTGACGCGGTTCACTTCAGGCCACGCGCTCCCAATCCGCTCCGGCGCGGCGTGACCTCAAATAGATTGGTGCGAAGGGACCGTCCTGCCGGATCTCGACATGCCCCTCGCGAGCCATTTCCAGTGTCGCGCCGAAGGAACTTGCAAGGATCGTCTTACCGTCCTCAGCAGCGGTAATGAGCCGCTCAAGAAAGCGGCTGAAATCTACCCAATCCGTTCCGGTGGCGTCATCACCAATGAGGCGTTCCAGGCGCACGCGGGCCTCCTTGATCGACCAAACGGTACGTGGCTTGACGACGTGCCCGACCTTGATCGTGCGCCGGCGCTGATCCGCATAAGACTTGAGCAGGTCGTAGATGCTCGCCGTATAGGTCGTGTCGCGAATGGTCTTGGCGCCTTCGGGCATGCCGCGGGCGAAAACGTCGCGGCCAAGCCGCATGCGCGTCATCAGTTGGGCTGCGCTGTTGCGCATGGCTTCCAGCCGCATCAGTCGGAAGGACAGGCGCCGGGCAAGATCCTCCGCGCTCACGTCCTCGGCGTTTTCGTCCTCGCGCGGCAGCAGTAGGCGCGACTTGAGATAAGCAAGCCAGGCGGCCATCACGAGATAGTCGGCAGCGAGTTCAAGACGAAGGCGTTGGGCCTCGGTGATAAACACCAGATACTGATCGACGAGGCCGACGATGGAGATCTTGGTGAGATCAACCTTCTGGGTGCGGGCAAGCGCCAACAAGAGGTCTAGCGGTCCCTCGTAGCCCGCCACATCGACGATCAGAGTGTCACCCGAATCACCAAAGCCATCGGGCGCCGGGGCATCCCATTCCGTGCTCGCCGTATCGCTCTCGTGCCCTTGTTCCGGCTCCATGCCTCACCCTTGATCCGCCGAGGAAGCGGAAACTGAGATCCAAACCAGTCCCCATATGAGGTTGAGCTTACACTGATTCAGCACTGCGTGCCGCTGTCGCAAGGACGCGAACCAGTTCGGCCTCAGCCGCGGCTGCATCGAATGGCCTGGGCTCGTTAAGTATTCTCAAGGACGTCTCGAATCGTTGGATGGAGCGGCCCTCAAGCATGGGAACGCCGGCGGCGGCTTGCTCCATCTCGCCAAAGTCACCCTTGCAGTAAAGGGCAAGATCAGCGCCAGCGCTGATAACCGCCTCGGCGCGTTGACGCATGGGGCCGCAAAGCGCCTTCATCGATAGGTCGTCACTCATCAAAAGTCCGTCAAATCCGATCTCCACACGGATGACCTCACGCGTGACGGCCTTGGACGTACTCGCTGGAGCGTGGGCGTCGACGGCCCCAAAGACGACATGAGCGGTCATGGCGGCCGGCATGTCGTTCAGGGCCTTGAAGGGGGCGAAGTCAGTTGCCGCAAGTTCCGCGCGGCTGGCATTCACAGTGGGAAGGGCGAGATGGCTGTCCATCGTCGCGCGACCGTGGCCTGGGATGTGCTTAATCACCGGAACAACGCCGCCCGCCATGAACCCCTCGGCCACCGCCCTGCCAAGCGCGGCCACCTGGTCGGGAACCGTGCCGTAGGCGCGATCCCCGATGATGCCATGCGCACCCGGGACGGGAACATCTAGGACCGGGGCACAATCGGTATTGATGCCCAGCGCGCGCAAGTCGTCTGCCAAGAGGCGGGAAACCGCGAAGACCGCCCGTTTTGCGGCGTCTGGGTCTTGCGAAAAGACTGTCCCGTAGGCTGCTGCAGGTGGCAGTGCGCGCCCCAAAGGCGGGCGCAATCGCTGAACGCGACCGCCTTCTTGATCAATCAGAACGAGCAAGTCCTGTGTTCCGACAGCCTCGAACGCGGCCGCGGTGAGGGCGCGGATCTGCGGCAGGGCCTCAAGATTTCGCCCAAAAAGGATGATGCCGGCGGGGCGTACATCCCGCAGGAAGTCGGATTCTCGAGGCGACAGGACCGTGCCTGCAAGGCCAGTGATCAATGCCGTGCGCATTACGTTCCCAACAGGAGATTTTTGCGACCAGACCACCGCCAGCCAACAATTTGGGCAAGCGGTGTCCTGCGGTCTGCCGCCGGCTCAGTATGCGGTGACCCAGCAATCGGTGTAGCCGGCGCTCTTGAGCTGACTGCATAGCGCGCTCGCCTGAGCGCGTGAACCTGGTGGGCCGACAAGGAGGCGATGATAGGTGCCCTTCGCGCCAAGATTTGCCTCTCTGATATCCGGCGTCTTGTTTAGAAGGACGCTCCCGTATTGCTGTTGCATGTCTGCAAACCGTTGGAGAGCAGAAAGGCGGCTTTGAGCGGAAACAGGTACAGAAGCCAGCACTGCAACGTATCCATTGCTGCCTGTGCTGGCGCGAGCCGTGCTGGTCGGTGCTGGTGCAGGTTTCTTTGGCGCTGCTGGCTTCGCAGCAGCCGGCGAGGGTTTCTGGACGGGCGTGGTCTTGGCAATCACGACCGGCTTCTGCGCCGCATCGGGCGAATTGACGACGACAGGTTTTGACGGCGTGCTTGAGGCAGCCGGTGCGGACGCCTGCTGGGTTGCAGACGAAAGTAGCGGATTGACATCGGAACGGGTTCCGCCGGACGTCGGCGAGGGACCGCCAAATCCGCCAACGACCGTCATCCCCGGAACGGAGATACCCGGCTCCCCGGTATCGGCAGCAGCAGGTGCCGCCGGAGGCACAATCGATCCATCACGCCCCACGGTTAGCGTCGTCACCTTGCGCGTACCATCCGCCTCCGTTGCAGCGTCGGATTGGCTTCCTGCGCCGCCTTGGCCCAAGCGCCCCATAACCTTGCTGTCGGTGTGCGCAAATTGTTTGCCACCGGGATCCGTCGGCTTGACCCTTGCCGGTTCAGCACTGCCTCTGATGACCGGAGTCGCACCCTCAGGCGACGATCCCACGATCAGTTTGTATCCCTGTGCGAGCCCATAGCCGAGGCCAATAGCGACGACGACAGCGCCGGCAATGCGCATCGTCCAACTGCCGCGCCGAGGCTCCTCAACTTCGTACTCGCCGCCCTCTTCGTGCGGGTAGTTCGGATCGACCTGGTCCAGAGCACCGGCATGAGGCTGCTCAAACCCCTGTTGGGCGTCGTAACCGTGATAGGCCTGCTCTGGCGGCATATCGCCGTGTCCGGCTGGCACAAGTTGGTGCGACCAGTCCATTTGCGGCGGCTGTGGCGGCTCACCGTGGTAAGCGTGGGCTTCTTCGCGCGATGTACCGGCGGGCATGTAGCTGCCCAGATCATATCCGCGTGTGTCCTGCGAAGTAGGTGGGGCCTGCCAATGGTCAGTCTGGGGGATGCCTTGCGGTTCCAGATGAGGCTCAGCTGGGTGAGCATACTGCGCGCTCTCTGGATGTCCGAATGAGGGCTCCTGGCCTGCATAAGGATCAGCTACGCTGCCAGGGTCACCATAGTCCGGCTGCTCAGGGTATGGGGCGTGCGTCGTCGGGTATGGCTCGTATTCCGGAGCCGCGGGCGCTTGCGGATAATGGTATCCGGGCGGCTGCTGCTGAGGATACCCATTCTGCCCATAGGGATCTTGTTGAGGGGGCTGTGGCGGATTCATCTGGCCCGGGCCCAAGGGCTGCTGTTGCTGGGCGCGTAAACGGTCCGATTCCTGGCCGGGCGACAGCTGGCGGGGCGCCTGCCATCGATTGTTTGGCGCGGGACCGTGGGAGCGAGACATCTATAAGAACCCCTTCGAATCAGCTTCTGCGACTAATGCCGACCGAATCGAAGTCTAGCGCATAGACTCCGGAGCCTCGACGCCCAGGACCGAAAGCCCCGAGGATATCACCTGTTGCGTGGCGGCGATGAGCGCTAAGCGTGCGGCAGTCGCAATCCCGTCTTTTGGCTGAATAAATCGCAAATGTGGCGAATCGTTGCCTCGCGTCCACTGCGTATGAAAAACAGACGCTAAATCATAGAGGTAGAAAGCCAGGCGGTGTGGCTCCTCGGCACGCGCCGCACCAGCAATGAGCCGCGGGAAAAACGCCAGTCGTTTGATCCAGTCGAGTTCCCCGGAATCGGTGAGGCACGACAGATCGGCTTCACGTATGGCCGCGCTCTCCTTGTCGAATTCTGGAAACGCCTCCTTGGCGTTGCGGAAGACGGAGGCGGCGCGCGCGTGGGCGTATTGAACATAGAAAACCGGGTTATCCTTGGACTGCTCCATTACCTTTGCGAGGTCGAAGTCGATCGGTGCATCGTTCTTGCGCATGACCATCATGAAGCGGACCGGATCGCTGCCGACCTCCTCCACGACATCGCTCAAGGCCACAAAAGTGCCGGCACGCTTCGACATGCGCACGGGCTCACCAGCACGCAAAACCTTAACGAGCTGACAGACCAGGATCTCGAAATCGGCCTTGCCGCCGGAGAGCGCATTGACGGCCGCCTTGATGCGCGGAATGTAACCGATGTGATCGGCACCAAAAACGTTGCGGTAGTGATCGAAACCGCGCTGTAGCTTGTCGTAATGGTAGGCAACATCGCCAGCGAAATAGGTGTAGCTGCCATCCGACTTCATGAGCGCACGATCGACATCATCTCCAAAGGCGGTTGAGCGGAAAAGCGTCTGCTCGCGATCCTCCCATTCCTCGTCCTCGTGACCCTTGGGGCGTGGAAGCCTGCCCTCATAAATGAGGTCCTTGGCGCGCAGGGCTTCAATTGCTTCTCTGACCTTGTCTTTCTGGTCCGAAATCAGTGAAGCCTCGGAGAAGAAAACGTCGTGCATGATATTTAGCGAGGCGAGATCCTTCTTGATCTCCTCCAGCAGCGGCTTGATGGCAGCCGCCCTGACGATGGGCACCCAATCTTCCTCAGGTTTCTGAAGCAGTGCTCTGCCATGCTCCTTGGCAAGCGCTTCGCCGATTGGTTTGAGATAATCGCCCGGATAGAGACCTTCGGGGATTTCTCCGATGTCTTCGCCCAGCGCTTCGCGATAGCGCAGGTAAGCCGACCGCGCGAGTTGGTCGACTTGGCCACCGGCGTCATTGACGTAGTACTCCCGCGTCACGGTGTAGCCGGCAAAGTCCAGGAGATTGCACAACGCATCTCCAAAAACCGCGCCGCGACAGTGGCCGACGTGCATGGGACCGGTTGGATTGGCGGAGACGTACTCGACGTTGATCGTCTCCCCCTTGCCGACGTTGGTTCGACCATACCCGACCCCCTCGTCCAGGACGTGACGCACCAGCCCCTGCCAGAAGATGGGTTTCAATGTCAGGTTCAAAAAGCCGGGACCGGCGACATCCACCGTCGCGATATCGGGATCGTCTGCAAGCTTTGCTTTCAAACTCTCGGCAATGTCGCGCGGCTTCATGCGAGCCGACTTGGCCAGCACGAGCGCAGCGTTCGTGGACAAATCACCGTGTGTGGGATCGCGCGGCGTTTCGACCTCGACACCCGAGATCACGAGGTCTTCGGGAAGCGCTCCTTCGCGCTTCAAGGACTCGAGCGCCGCCGCAACGCGATCCTCCACGTGCGTGAACACGTTCATGCAGTCGGTTCCCGGCAGATGGATGAGCGGACCGCCCCTGCACCATGGCAAGCGGCACCGCAAGAAACGTCGCCCGCCTAACGCAAATCCGGGGTGGCGTCAAACAGGCGACGATGCTCGGCAATTGCGTATCGATCCGTCATTCCCGCGACAAAATCGGCGATGACGCGGGCTCGCCGGCGCGCAGTCTGACTGGCCGAGGCTGCGCGCCAGGCCTCCGGCATGGCGTCCGGCGCGGCCAGATAGCGCGCGAACAGATCGCCCACAATCTGCTCGGCACCCGTCATGATTTGCATGACACGAGAATGGCGGTAGACGCGCTCGAACAAGAAACCCTTCAGCGTGGCGATGCTCTGGCCCATCTGACCCGTGAAGGCGACAGTGGCCGCCGGTGCGCGTCGGACGTCATCCGGCGACGTCGGGGCCAGCGCTCTAAGACGTGCGCGTGTCTCGCCAATAACATCACTGACCATCACTGTGATCATCCGCCGTGTCACTTCATACGTGAGGCGCGTTTCGTCTGAGTCATGGACGGCGCTCTTTGCTTGAGCCAATGCAGGTCCCGCGAGCGGTTTCGCATCGAGATCGGCAAATGCGATGAGGCCTGCGCGCAGGCCATCATCAACGTCATGGGATACGTAGGCAATGTCATCCGCTAGCGCCGCAACTTGCGCTTCAGCAGAGGCCCACGATGTCAGATCGAGGCTTTGCCAACGTTCAAGGGTGCGGGATACCTTCTCGATCGCGTCGGCACGGCCAAGTGGGATAGGGCCATTGTGTTTGGCCAAGCCTTCAAGCGTCTCCCAAGTGAGATTGAGCCCATCGAAGGCCGCGTATTTGCGCTCCAACAGCGTAACGACACGCAAACTCTGGGCGTTGTGGTCAAAGCCCCCGAATTTCGCCATGACTTGATCAAGGGCACGCTCTCCTGCATGTCCGAACGGCGGATGTCCCAGGTCGTGGGCAAGCGCGATGGCTTCTGCCAGGTCCTCATCAAGACGAAGCTGGCGTGCGACGGTGCGCGCAATCTGCGCAACCTCGAGACTGTGGGTCAGACGGGTGCGATAGTGATCGCCTTCGTGAAAGACGAACACCTGGGTCTTGTGGGTGAGGCGGCGGAACGCCGTCGAATGGACGATACGATCGCGGTCACGCTGGAACGGACTACGCGTGGGACAATCAGGCTCAGTGTGCTGGCGTCCGTGGCTCGCGATGGCGCTCGCTGCATAGGGCCCAGGCGCCCGAGCGCCAGCCGACAACTGCTCTCCGTAACCCGCTGATTCCAGGGTTGGGCCCTTCGTTTCCACCGATGTCAAAAGCTCCTGCCTTGTTTGGTCGCTTTTTGCCGGGGCTTTGACATGCGCCCAAGCGCGCTTATCTTCCTAGTGTGTGTGGGCTGCTTCCGGCAACCCGGACCCCACTGATTGAAGAGCATCGTTAAGCCATGACTGAAGCCGTAACCGTGACAGAACGCGCCGCAAAGCGAATTGGCGAGATCGTTGCCGGCGAAAATTCGGCCCGGTTGTTGCGCGTCAGCGTCGAGGGTGGCGGCTGCTCGGGCTTCCAGTACAAATTCGATCTGGTCCCTGAAGCCGATGCAGACGATCTTGTGATCGAGCAATCGGGAGCCAAGGTTCTCATTGATCCTGTGTCGCTTGGCTTTTTGGCCGGCTCCGAGATCGATTTTGTCGATGACCTCATCGGCGCATCCTTCCGGATCAACAATCCGAAAGCTACGCAGTCGTGCGGTTGCGGCACCAGCTTTTCGATTTGAACGCCCCGTCCTCTCATTGCTGGTCACACCCTGCATTTTCAACTACGTGTGGACGTCTTATCAACGCGCCCTGAGACGTCGGCATGAAAGTCACAACGTGGAACATCAACGGCGTCAAAGCGCGGATCGACTCTGCGCTTACATACCTGCGCCAGGAATTGCCCGACGTCATCTGTCTGCAGGAAATCAAGAGCGTCGACGAGGGCTTTCCGGCCGGCCCCTTTGAGGAGCTTGGCTACAACGTCGCGGTGCATGGGCAAAAGGGCTTCAATGGCGTCGCCATCCTTTCAAAGTTGGCCTTTGATGACGTGGCCTCGCGCCTGCCGGGCGATGAGACGGATGAACAAGCGCGCTACATTGAGGCGACGCTTTCGGTGCCAAGCGGCGCAGTTAAGATCGCCTCGCTCTACCTGCCCAACGGCAATCCAATTGGAACCGAGAAGTTCTCATACAAACTCGCATGGATAAAGCGGTTGCAAGAGCATGCGCGCGACCTTTTGAAAGAGGAAATGCCGTTTATCCTTGCAGGCGACTATAACGTGATCCCGTTACCCGAGGATGCAAAACAGCCGAAAGCTTGGACTGACGATGCGCTCTTTCAGCCAGAAAGCCGCGCTGCATTTCGCCAGATCGTCAACGAGGGACTGACGGACGCGGTGCGACTGTGTCATCCCGAGCCGGGCCTCTATACGTTCTGGGACTATCAGGCAGGTGCCTTCCAAAAGGACAACGGCATCCGGATCGATCACCTTCTCCTCTCGCCTCAGGCGGCCGATCGGCTTGTCGCCGCCGGGGTCGACAGCTTCACCCGCGCCTGGGAGAAGCCTTCCGACCATGTGCCTGTCTGGGTTGATCTCGACATCTAGCGAACGCGTCAAGGCACAAACCTGCTCACCACAAAAGCAATCGACGTCACAAAACCTACGATCGGCACCCAGTTGGGAATAAGCGGGATACCCTCGGCCGCCGGCATCCGGAGCTTAATGCGCCATGCCGAGAGATTGACCAGCGCGAACACCACGAGCATCAGGACGGACGTTGCCTCGGCCAGCCCTCTCAGGCTTCCGGGTAGCGCCAGAATGATCATGATCGCCGTCGCGACTGCCGTTGCGACAAGCGGCGTTTGCGTAGTTGGATGCACGTAGGCAAAGACCGACGGAATCTGGCTTGTGGAGGCTAAGCCGTAGAGCATGCGTGATGCCATGATCAGTTGGATCAAAGCGCCATTGATGATGGCCAGGCTCGCGATGCCATTCATGAGCGTCGGAGCCGAGCCCGTGCCTTTCTGATAGAGCAACGCTAAGGGGGCAGTGCTTGCCGCAAGCTCCTCGGGAGGAACGGCCAGGATGGCAACTGTCATCACAAGAAAGTAGAGAACGGCAGTGATCACAAGTGTCATGCCAATGGCCAGCGGCAAGGTGCGCTTCACGTCGCGCACTTCCTCGGCCACGACCACCATGTCCTCAAATCCCAAGAAGGCGTAGAACGCCAACACCGTACCCGACAGGATGAGCCCCCATCCCTGAAAATCGACGGGCGGCAGAAATGCATCGATGCGGTTCGGCAGCTCGGAAAAGCTTTCGTAGTTCACGCCTACAACGAGCAAGAGGCCCGAAATCTCAATCAATGTGATCAGCCCCGCAACGGAAACAGATTCACGAATACCGACCGCTGCGAGTGTGCCCATAACGGCGATGGTCACCAGGATAACCGTCACGCGGTCGACGGGGACCATTTCGTTGACGTAACCGACAAAGGCGTTGGTCAACGCGCCCGCCGACGTCAGACCTGCGAGTACGACGAGGAGCCCCACAAGCGTGGAGAGCCTGACCGAACCGATCCCCACCTTGACGTAAAGGGCTGCCCCGGACGCTCTCGGAAAGCGGTTGGCCATTTCCGCGTAAGAGGCGGCAGTGAATCCGGCCAGCACGGCCGCCGCGAGAAAAGACCAAGGCGCGTGAAATCCGGCTATGCCGGCGACCTCGCCAACCAAAGCATAGATTCCGGCGCCGATCGTCGTACCAAGCCCGTAGAAGACCACGAGCCAGAGTGTCAGTCGCCGCTTCAGCTCGACTTTTGGCGCCATTCTTTGCTCTCGTTTCACAGTAGTAATTTGAGCCCCCCAATGAGGCCTCGTCATTGCCAAAGGTGTTAGCATTGATGCGGGTCAACACAATCACATGACAAGTACTTAGGCTGTCGTTCCAGGACCGAGGTCTTCGCCGCGAAGACGTTTTGGAGGTGGAACGATGAGAAAACTGCTGATGGCCACCGATCTCTCCGCGCGCTCCGACCGCGCACTCCAACGTGCCATCGCTCTTGCAGATCAGCTTGGTGCGGCACTTCAGATCGTCCACGTCATCGATGACAGCATTCCTGAGACCATCGTCGCTCAGTATGAGAATGCCGCTCATGAGATGACGAAGAAGCTGCTGTCGACGATGCCAGCCGCAATCAACGTGAGTCCTAACGTTAAAATTGTACGCGGGCATGGTTATGCCGAGATCATTCATCGCGCAGTGGAGTTTGGAGCCGAGATGATCATCCTCGGCGTGACGCGTTATACGCAAAACGAGCTCTTTCGCGGCACGACGGCCGAGCGTGTCATTCGCATGGGCGCGCTACCGGTTCTGCTCGTCAGGGACCCGGTGGCGCGCAACTACGGGAAGGTGCTTGTTGCGACCGACAACTCTCCCGCCGCGCGCAGCGCGCTTGAGAATGCGATTGCGATTGCGCCCGGTGCGGAGATTCATCTTCTCCACGCCATCCATGTTCCGTTCAGGGGGCTGCTTGGCTCTCAATCGCAGGAAGAAGTCCGCCAACTGCAGGAGGATCGCTTCCGCCGTAAGCTCGAGGAAGAGATCAACACGCATGCAACGGCACTCGGCGGCGGCGGGCTGACGTATACCATTCACTTGGAAAAGGGTGAGATCATCAACGTCCTCAACCAACAGATCACTCAATTGAAACCAAACCTGCTGGCGCTCGGTATGCATGGGCGGCCGACATTGCGCCACGCGTTGATCGGAAGCATCGCCGCGGAGATGTTGAGCCATCCGCCGGTCGATGTTCTGGTCGCGAAAGCGTGGTAAGCCCAAGTAGTCGTGCTTCTGAGACTTGTAGGTACGCCACTCCATCCTCGTGGTGCTTTGGCACCCAAAGGGATGAGATACCCCCGCAACCTGAGATGGTCCCCAGCACGTCCCCGAATGGGGCGGGTGCGCTGAGCGTGAGGGATGGTGGGGTGGCGGGGATTAAGTCCTTTTGCAACTCTGACGATTTGGTCCGCGAACCGGAAACGCTCCGTCGGACCGTCAGCGAATCAACTATTAAAGTCATCATTTGTGAACTGATGCATACTGCTGAGGGGCTGCAATGAAACTTGCATATCAAAAACCGGCATTGGTGAAGCGCGAGGCGTTAAGCCAAATCACTGCCAACGGCCATTGCGTCAGCGGGCTCGTGTGTAAGGCCGCCACTCCCGTATAGTGAAAATTCGATCGCACGAATGACCACGAGGCGCTTGGGAGGAGACCCGCTCTTGAGGCTGGGTTCCTTTCGTGTGTTGGCCGCCCATCGGTAGCTGCTGATCCCCGTTCTCAGTGCTTCGCCGAATCAGTTTACTGTTGATTGTTCGTGATCGGATCGACGTGACTGAGGGGGACAACGATGAGAAGCACATATGAAAAGCCCACGCTGGTGAAGCGTGAGGCATTGAGCCAGATCACTGCTGATCATTGTGGCATCAGCGGCGCGCATAGCTGCAGCGGATAAGATTTCCAGGTCCTTCACGGGACAAGGATGATTTTGTCAGAGGCTCGCCCTTTTTTGGGGCGGGCTTTTGTTGTGGTCCCCGTAAGGTTGTTGACGGCAGTTGCCTCTATCACTCACCGCACCGTCTTCCGGCGCTCTCGGTGCTAACGTTGCAACGATGTCACATACGGAAGCGAACACTGTTTACAATGGGGATCGCGGGGAAATTCAAACGGCGGCTTAATCAGTGCACCCTCGAATCACTGTAACTACGCAAATTCGTGTTGCGTTTGACTCAGACTGAGGGGACACACGATGAAGTCATATCAAAAGCCGACGCTGGTGAAGCGCGAGGCCCTGAGCCAGATCACCGCTAATTGCTGGTACGTGAGTGCTGGCTACGAGGTCTGCGACTGATCGTTCGGCGGAAGCACTATGCTTTCGAAGAGGCTCGCCCCACCAGGCGGGCCTCTTTTCTATGTGTGATGATCGCGCGTCGTGGCTTCTGAAGGCCCAGCAATCCGACGACGTTCCTCGATTAGTGTCAGTGAAGTGGTGGAGCGCCGCCAAACCCCAGTAGCCCATTATTCCGTGTACGATACGAATCGCTGTAACTACGGCAAGTTCGTGATGCGTTTGACTCAGGCTGAGGGGACAGACGATGAAAACATATTCAAAGCCCACGCTGGTGAAACGCGAAGTGCTGAGCCAAATTGCTGCACATGGCTGCGGCATGAGCTATGTCAGCGAAAAAGCTTGCATCGAGTAAGCTTGCCCCCATTCGCTCTCTCGCACACTGTACATCGGTGATGGTCTACGGTGTCGGGAATGAGTATGTGATGGGTGCCTGCCTACAAAGGGGCTCGCCTGATTGGGCGGGCCTTTTTCGTGTCTGCTGGCATGGCCCTCTGAAAGTGCCACGTGGCCTTTCCGTTCGGCATGCACCGATGTTGTGAAAGCGTCACTTGCGCGATCGAACCGCATTCTCAATCGGGAACGCGGAGGTAGTCCTAGTGTGCATTTGATCCGTACCCTGCCGAATCACTGTAGCAGAGGAGTTTCGTTTCGCGTGAACTTTGGCTGAAGGGATACGCAAATGAAACTCACCTACGTAAAGCCCACCTTGGCGAAGCGTGAAGCGCTGAGCCAGATCACTGCTGAACAATATTGCGGTGTGAGCCGGGTGTACGGCAAGTGCGACGCCTGAAGCTCATGAGCACCGTTGGTCACCCCTGAGATCCAGTCCGTATCGAACTTGGTTCTGAGGCGGCTGTTGATGCTGTCACATGAGTGGACGACGCAGTTTTCCACAGGGGGACTCGCCTATAAGCGCGGGTCCCTTTGTCGTGTCATGCATTGGGACACGGGCGGTGGCTAACGCCTTTTGGGCCGATCCGGCTTCCGTCTCAGCCGGGGTCCCAATGAGTTTCGGTGATAACCTGAATTCTTAGCCGTTCCCGTGTCTGCGTTGTTGTAGCATCGTACTCATGGTTATTGGAGGACGCGGTGGGAGAAAACCGAACTCATGAGCGGCTGAGCCGAACGGCTGAGGATTGGCTAATCTATCTGGCAAATCCCGGCGATCCGATCGCTCAGGGCCGTCCACCGCGCACTAAACTCAATCTCAACGATCTTGATAGGCTGTTTGGCGCTGCGGCCCTGCACGGCGTGCTGCCGGCAACCCTGCGCAATCTTGAAAATAACCCGGACGTGTTGCCAACGAATGGCGAGCCTGCTGTCGCACGAGCACGCGCCATGATCGAAGGTGTCGTGGCCTTTGGTCTTTTGCTCTCGCATCACGCGGGACGTGTCATGAACGCCTTTGAGTCCGCTGGCCTGGATGCCACTGTCGTCAAGGGGCCGACGTTCGCAAAACGCCTCTATCCCGAAGCATGGCTGCGCACGTTCACGGACATCGACGTGCTTGTCTCACCCGATCACCGCGCCAAGACCGGCGAAGCGATGCGCGATCTGGGTTTCGAACTCTTTGAAATCGACGAACGTGCCGGGAAAGACTATTTCGAGGACAAGTGGATTTTGACCTCCAATAAAGACGTCAACGTTGAGGTCCATGGCGATCTGGTGCACTCGCCCAAGCTGCGCAAGTTGATGACTGTCGGCTATAAGCAGGTCGTCGCCGCTGGGGACGGGGATCCAGAAAGTCCAGCCGCACTGTTTCTGGTCGCAACCGCGCATGGGGCCATCGGCCACCAGTTCGAACGGTTTCAGCAGGTCGTTGACGTCGCACAAGCCGCAGCAGGGGCGGCCGGACCGATCGACGTCACCCAGCTACGTTCGGTCGCAGGACAATCGGGAACGACGTGGGCCATCGCAGCCTCGCTCAAACTCGTGAACCGTGTGTTCCCCAGCCCCGCAATCCGCAACCTTGCCAGCGCGTTCCCGGCACCCTTATCATTCGCGCCGAGCCTCTTTCTCTCACCGAAGTCGCTCGTCAGGACGCATGACCCCAATCGGACAATGAACGCCTGGCGGCGCAAAATCGTGCGACAGCTCGTGCGGTTTGGATCTACGACCGACCGCGCGCACGGTTAGCCAATCGCAGCGGCAAGCTCTTGGCTGAGTGTGGACAGGTCCGATCCGACTCGAAGCTCGAAGGTCGGTGTCGCCGCGATGGCGGCCGCCAAGACTTTGAAGCGATCGACTTGGTCTGTGAGCATCCCCTTTGGCCCACGGCGTACATTATCATCGGCCAGATATGCCATCACGTCAGTCTTCTCGGCTTTTCTGATGATGTGAGCACCTTCGACCCGTGACTCCAGCATGACAATCGCACGCAAGGGATGCGGCTGAGGTGGAAGAACCTCTGCAATGGTGCGGAGTGACTCGCGCTTCAGAACCTTTTCGCCCTCCGAATTCCAGTCACCCCCCAACAATGGACCGACCTGTGGCAACAGATCGCGCGTGCGGTGATGCACTTTCAAAGCGCGCGGCAAACCCCAGACCCGATACCCCTCGCCGGAACCTGATCGCGGAGTCATGAGGACGGTCGCGTCATCGGTGAGAAATCCGAAGCCTGCCAACACCAGCGCAAGGGAGGTCGTCGTCTTACCCGCACCGCTTCGCGCAAATAATGCAAGGGCGCCCTCACTTGCGGGCAGACGCAGCGTTGCGGCATGGAGTAGATGTTGTCCAACGGACTGAAGAACGGTCTCAACCACCACCAGTGCCGGAGTTCCGTCGAGCACCTTTTCCGCGCCGGGCCGCAGACAGATTTTCCCCCGCCGCTCCTTTGCGCAGATGGCATAGGACATTTCGCCAGGGACATTGAACCAGCGTACATCACCACTCATCATGAAGCGTGAGTAGCTCCCCTCCGGTAGAGGTCCTTCAACGATCAATTCGGCGTTGGTCGGAGGAATTTGCTCACCACAATTCTCGATGTTGAGAACGAAGTCAGCTGGCTCTGCGGCCACTCCCGAGAGCTCATCAAGGTAGAGCAACAACGGCTTCAGAGACGCCTCGTCCTCCGCGGACACGAGGACGTGGGTGCCGTTAAGATCAAACCAGCGCTGAAACGTGCCCGTGCGTCCAGGCATATTATGCACCGAGAGCGTCGAGTCTGGATTGTCCATCACCACCTGTCCGTAGAATGAGAACCTTGATCATGTTCTTCTCGGGCTCATTGAGGATCGTGCGTCCATCCAGGACGATCCAGCAATGTGCGCTCAGCCGGCTTGCCGCGATGCTTGTCTGATCCACACCGAAGTGAAGTTCTGGCTGATAGCCCGCGAGCGACAAGAAACGATAGGCGAGCAGCCCTTGGCGCAAGCAAGGCCGGTCCCGCATCACCCAAGGTTTGCGCACGGCGCGGCGCACGTGCTTGACGATGTAGGCGGGTTCGAGATGCGTGTAACGCACGCGCGGCGGGGGAAGAGCTCGCTCGGTGAGCGATTGGAGATCGCGCTGGTAGGCCAAGATTGGTAACCAGCGCGCCCACAGCCACAGGGCTAGGCGAAACCTTAAGCGTTCCAGCAGTGAGGTCATCGCGCAATCTTACCGGTCTACTTGATCAGTCCTTCGGCAACGAGCTGTTCAGCCATCGTACTCAGATCCTTTTGCAGTTCTTCGCGAGGCACATCGAAGACCGAGTTCACCTCGTCAACCACTTGTGAAAAGGTTCGCGATCCATCGATGGAATTCAGGAATTTCGCTGTCGTCGCATTGCAGGTGAACAACTGACCTGTCTCTACGACCAGCACAACCGCCCCCTCCTCGTTCCCGAGCTGCTGGAACGAAACGCCATCATTCAAGGAAAAAACCCGGGCGTCTTCTTGCATACCTCAAGCTCCTCTTCGCCGCTCGCACCTGAGAGCCTTCGTCGGCTCCGACTGCTAGCGTCACGCCATACCAGGACGTATGCCCCTATGCGAACGCTCCGTCTGCGTTCTTCCCCGGTTTTGAGTGATCTTCCCACCTTTTTAGAGGCCGCGTGGTTGCTGAACATCAGTCATTGCACGCCGCCGAATCACTTTTCGCCACGGCTCCAAGTTCTTCACATAGCCGGTGCACTCGGGGCCATCTGTATGGCGGTCCACCGGGGCCGGCCCTTCGACATAGGGTTGCTCAGACGCTTCACGTGTGCCCCAGTGGCGAGCCCAAATCCACGAACGACGTGCCGGATGTCACATGGCGCAACCCAATGTGAAGGCCCTTGAGGTCGTCGAAGGCGACATCACGAAGTCGAAAACAATCTTGCAGCGCCCCGGTAACGAGACGACGTGATGCAGCAGACAAAGACGGAAGCGCCCGACACCATCGTTGAAACGGACCTTCCCTCGCGTCTGGATCGTTTGCCGTGGGGGCGATTCCATACGCTGGTGGTTACCGCGCTAGGCGTTACGTGGATCCTGGACGGTCTTGAGGTGACGTTGGCCGGCTCTGTCGCTGGCGCCCTAAAAGAAAGCCCCACGCTGCGCTTCTCCAACACTGACATCGGGATTGCCGCCAGCGCCTATCTCGCAGGCGCCGTCCTTGGCGCAATTTTCTTTGGATGGCTGACCGACCGGTGGGGCCGAAAGAAGCTCTTTTTCATCACGCTTGCGGTCTATCTCTGCGCAACGGCAGCAACGGCGTTCTCCTGGAACTTATGGAGCTTTGTGGTCTTTCGGTTCTTGACGGGGGCTGGAATCGGCGGTGAGTACACAGCAATCAACTCCACCATTCAGGAGCTCGTGCCCGCGCGCGTGCGCGGTTGGACCGACCTGGTGATCAACGGGAGCTTCTGGGTTGGAGCGGCAATGGGCGCCGCAGCGACCATTGTCCTCCTCGATCCCGAGGTGCTCGGCCACGACTTGGGCTGGCGCGCTGCGTTCCTCCTCGGCGCTGCGTTGAGCATCGTTATTTTTTTCATGCGCATGTGGCTCCCCGAAAGCCCGCGATGGCTCGTTGTTCACGGCCGCGCCAAAGAAGCAGAAGCGATTGTATCGGGCATCGAAGCAAAGCTCACGGCGCAAGGTCACGCGTTGTCTGACGGGCCCTTCTCCAAGATCCGGCTGCGCGCGCGATCGCACACACCACTGTGGGAAGTGGGCAGAACGCTCTTTCGCACTCAGCGCCAGCGCACGTTCGTTGGTCTCAGTCTGATGGCTTCGCAGGCGTTCTTCTACAATGCGATCTTCTTCACTTATGCCCTCATACTGACCGACTTCTACGACGTGCCTGCCAGTGATGTGGGCTGGTACATCCTGCCCTTTGCAGCCGGGAATTTTCTTGGCCCCGTTCTGCTCGGCCGGCTGTTCGATACGATCGGCAGGCGGTTCATGCTTGGGCTCACTTATGCGCTTTCAGGAGTTTTGCTGGCCGGCACAGGCTATCTCTTCGCGCAGGACGTCTTCACAGCTGAAAGCCTGACAATCGCATGGATGGTGATTTTTTTCTTTGCATCCGCCGCAGCGAGCGCGGCTTATCTTACCGTTAGCGAGACGTTCCCATTGGAGATCCGAGCGTTGGCGATTGCGTTCTTTTACGCAGTCGGCACCGGTATCGGCGGCGTTATCGGCCCGCTTTTGTTCGGAGTGCTGATTGAGTCGGGATCGCGGCTTCAGGTGTTCTCGGGCTATCTGCTTGGGGCCGGGCTCATGATCGCGGCCGCAGTTATCGCCGCACGATGGGGCGTGGATGCAGAACGAAAACCACTTGAGCAAGTAGCGCGCCCGCTTGCGGCCACCGACTAACACCCATGGCACGAAGACCTTCCAACACTCGAGGCAGGCTCGCGTAAAATATTATTGAGCAGGACGCGCCGGTCCGATGGTGCCCACATCACGCAGACCGACGCCGGAGGAGCCCTTCATGAATTTACGGCCGTTCGCTGCCGGGGGCCGCGCCACGGGTTCGGCCGTTACGACCCCAATATCAAAAGGGACAGGTTCGCCGTCCTGACACGTGCGCACGGCACGCATATTGAGTACCCCTAATCCGGATGGGTCATGGATAACTGGCTTGCGCCCGTAGCGTGTACGCCAGTCGGCAACGAGGCCTGTTGCCTGTTTGCGAATGCCCTGACCGGCACCGCAGTAGATGTTTTGGTAGATGTCTTCGATCCAGACGCGCTCATAAGGCGGCGCATTGGCGACTGCCACGGAAATTAAAGCCAGGGCCCGCACCGGGTTGGCTTGCATGTACTTGCCGCGCCACAATAGGTCTGCAAGGAACGCTTGCGCCCCGGCGTGGCCCTTCTGACTGAGCACCGAGAGCCAGTGCTTGGCGTAGGGCACGTCACTGTCGATGCCATCGCCGCGCAGATAGAGCTTTGCAAGCTCGAACTGGGCATCCTCATCACGGAAAAACTGAGCAGCTTCGCGCAGATACTCCGCAGCGATGCGAGAATTCGGCTTCAAGCCGACCTCAGGCAATCCCGTCAGGAGGTAACCTGCAATTTGCGTCATCGACTTTGCGACGTAAGGCGCACGCTGATCGTCGTCTGGATCAACGTCGGTGTGCTCCGCAGCGATCTTGAGATAGAGCTCGTAGGCCTTAACGTGATCTGTGCGCGAGCCGTTGTTGTCGGAATAGATGCGTGCCAAATAATACTGCGCGAGAAACAGGTCGGAATCGGCGGCAAACTTGAGCGCTGGAACCGCAATCTCATAGTAACCGCCGTTGAATGCGCCGATGCCCTGGTCGAGCGCTTCCTGGGGTGAACGGTACATGGACTCGGCTGCCCCTGCCGCGCCAACGAGCGCACAGAGCACCAGCCCGGCCAAGCCGTTCTTTATGCCTTGTCTAGATATCCGCATAGCAGACCACTTCCGCTTTTGCGCCCGGATGGGTAACCGCACCTTTGCGCGCGGACCCAACCTGTTGGGCGAACTTCCACAGTGCCCCACTCTGATAAGGATTGTCCGGTGCTTTCCAGCGCTTGGCGCGCGCTTCCAGCTCAGCCGGATCAAGCTCGACGTCGAGCCTACCGTTCTCAGCATCGATAGAGATAATATCTCCGTCCTCGATGAGCCCAATGGGCCCACCCAAGGCTGCCTCGGGCCCAACATGGCCGATGCAAAAGCCGCGGGTGCCACCCGAAAAACGCCCATCCGTAATGAGCGCAACTTTGTCGCCCGCGCCCTGCCCGTAGAGCGCCGCAGTCGTTGAAAGCATCTCACGCATGCCAGGGCCGCCCTTGGGGCCCTCGTATCGAACAACAATAACGTCACCGTCCTTGTATTCGCGCGCTTCGACGGCGCGGAAGGCATCTTCCTCGCAATCAAAGATCCGTGCGGGACCTCTGAAGCTGAGATTCTTCATTCCGGCGACCTTCACGATCGCGCCGTCTGGCGCGAGCGAGCCTTGCAAGCCCACGACGCCGCCCGTTGGTGACAACGGATTGGATGCGGGACGAACCACCAACTGATCTTTGTTGAATTCGACGCCTTCGAGGTTCTGCGCCAACGTGCGGCCAGTCACGGTCAGGCAATCGCCATGGAGAAAACCGCCGTCGAGCAGCGTCTTCAGGATCTGCGGCACGCCACCAATGTCATACACATCCTTGGCCACATAATTCCCGCCAGGCTTGAGATCAGCGATATAGGGTGTGCGCTTGAAGATCTCGGCGACGTCGAATAGATCGAACGCGATGCCGGCCTCGTGTGCCATTGCCGGCAAATGCAGAGCCGCATTTGTCGATCCGCCGGTAGCGGCGACGATGACAGCGGCATTCTCGAAGGCCTTGCGCGTTGCGATATCGCGCGGGCGGATACCATGGGCGAGAAGCCGCATGACGGCCTTGCCGCTCTCGAGCGCATAGACATCGCGGCTTTCGTAGGGAGCAGGCGCACCGGCCGAACCCGGCAACGCAAGCCCAATTGCTTCGGAGACACACGCCATGGTGTTGGCTGTGAACTGGCCACCGCATGATCCCGCCGACGGGCACGCGTGACACTCAAGGTCGTGCAGTTCTTCGGCCGTCATCTTGCCAGCGGAGTACTGGCCGACACCTTCGAATACGTCGACGACGGTTACGTCGCGGCCTTTGAATTTTCCAGGAAGTATCGAGCCGCCGTACATAAACACGGACGGCACGTTGAGACGGAGCATCGACATCATCATGCCCGGCAGCGACTTGTCACAACCGGCAACGCCGACGAGTGCGTCATAGCAGTGGCCGCGCATCGTGAGCTCGATGGAGTCGGCAATCACCTCACGGCTGACCAGAGACGACTTCATGCCCTGGTGCCCCATGGCGATGCCGTCGGTGACGGTAATCGTGCAGAATTCGCGTGGCGTACCACCAGCCTCGTCAACGCCTGTCTTGGCGGACTGTGCCTGACGCATCAGTGAAATATTGCAAGGAGCGGCTTCGTTCCAGCAAGACACAACACCCACGAGCGGACGGTGGATCTGCTCATCTTCCAATCCCATCGCGTAGTAATAGGAACGATGAGGTGCGCGCGACGGACCTTCGGTGACGTGGCGGCTTGGCAGCTTTGACTTGTCGAACGTCTTCGCGTCCATACTCTTGTTATCCTTGCAACCCGAGATGCACGGCTGTGCCGACATCCCCAACAGGGGGCATCGAATGCATCGTCATCGAAGGCTGCGCGAGCCTTTGCAATGAACCGCCTCTTACGGGGGTGGCGATAAGCCACGGCCGCATTTTACCCTCGTTCCCGATCACGCGACGCTGCCGCTCCTTTGTGGCCCAAAAGAGGCAGTGCGGCTCGAATTCGTTGCCGCATCGCCACAGGCTCTCAGCAACCTTGGCGCACTGCTCTTCCTGGTCTTTTTGTCGGTCTGCGGTGCGCCGTGGCCGGGCAATGCACGCAGACCTCTTTCCCTATACGGGGGTAATGCGTGCGAGACCGACTTGCTCATGTGAACGTGCTTAACGGGCCACTGGGGCACATGCAGGGCTCTCGTTTGGCGAGACGGAGAAACCTTGTGGCCTAAAAATGGACCGTTGGCTTAGGCCAAAGGCTGAATCCGCTAACCGCAAGTGGGGTGCACACGCCGCGTTGTGAATAGCTGGCCCGGATCAGCCGGCGGCTTCCAAACGATTGCGGGCCGCCTGCAGACGCTTGATCGTGCCCTCAAGCTCGGCCTTGCGCTCGCGCGTTTCTTCGACCGCTTCAGGCTTGGCACGTTCCACGAAGTTCGGGTTGGCGAGCTTGGCGTCCATCTTGCCGAGATCGCTTTCCGCTTTGTCGATCTCGCGCCCAAGGCGCTGGATCTCAGCACCCATGTCGATTACGCCAGCGAGCGGAAGTGCAGCGTTCGTCTCGCCGACAACGACAAGCGCTGAGCCCTTCGGCGCCGACTTTGGGAAGGAGATACTGTCGAGGCGGGCCAACCGGCTGATCGTTTCCTCGTGCTGGCGCGCGCGACCGCGGATCTCAGCGTTTGCGCCTGGCAAGACGAGCGGGATCTTGGCGGCTGCAGGCACGTTCATTTCAGTTCTCACCGAGCGGATCTCGTTGATAAGCCGGATGACCCATCCGATCTCCTCGTCGACTGCCTTGTTCACCAGGCCTGAAAGCGATGGCCAAACGCTCAGCGTGAGAAGGCTGTTGCGTCGTTCGCCGTGCTCAACCATGTGCGCCCACAGCTCTTCGGTGACGAAGGGCATGAAGGGGTGCAAGAGCTTTAGGATCTGATCGAGGACCCACGCCGTCGTCGCGCGCGTCTCCGACTTGCCGACCTCGTCATCGCCCGTCAGAGTCGGTTTGATCAGCTCCAGGTACCAATCGCAGAACTTGCCCCAGACGAATTCATAGATCGCGCCAGCCGCCTCATTGAACTTATATGCTTCAAGCGCCTTCGTAACGTCACCTGCGGCCCGCTCCGTCTCACCGACGATCCAACGGTTGAGTGTCTCCTTCACGTCGGCAGGGTCGAAGCCATGCTGGCGCACGCACTCGTTCATCTCGGCAAAGCGCGAGGCGTTCCACAGCTTGGTCGCGAAGTTGCGGTAGCCCTCGACGCGTTGTGTGGACAGCTTGATGTCGCGGCCCTGCGCGGCCATGGCAGAAAGCGTGAAGCGCAG
>CAZUKP010000024.1:0-47276 GCA_964620915.1 uncultured Hyphomicrobium sp.
CTCGTAGAAGCGGCTGTCCTCGGCAGAAAGGAATGCAGCGACGACGCGCTTGGGAATTGTATTGATCGGAACAAAGATCCGCCGCTCGCGCGCATACTCGGCAATCAGCGATCCATCGTGTGCGTGGATGCGCGTCATCACCGGCGGCTCGTACTTCGCCAAGCTCTCGTAGCCGGGGAGGTCTTGAGAGAAGGTCCACAGAAAGTAGCCCGCAACCGCCGACACCGCGAGAAACGTCACCACGGCGGCCGCAAACCCAAAGCCGAGAAAACTCAGCAACAGGCTTCGGCGCCGCCTGCGCACTCTTCGCGGAGGTGGGGGCGGATGGATTGGGGCTGCTCGCATCAACCTTTGTTCCATTGACCGGGCAAATTCGAGCCGGTGTAAGCGATGCTGCAACCCCGCGCCCGAAGTGTGCACAATAGCACGGATTGTGGCATTACGTCGTCGCCCGCGGCTGCAATGGGGTACTTTGAGATATCAAAGAAAACGGCAACTTAAGGCGCTCTCGCTGTTCTCTTGGAGAAGTAGGAATCCACGGCACTTGTAATTGAGGCTGCGACCTTGCGCTGCCAGGCAGAGGTGTTCATCAGCTTTGCGTCCTTGGCATGGCTCAAATAGCCGAGTTCCAATAGAACAGAGGGTGTATCGGATTGCCGCAGCACCCTGAACGCCGCCGACTTCTGCGGATCGCGAGACAGCGAGATAGTTCGCCGCAGCCGCCCAACGAGCGAATTTGAGAAATCGGCAGAAAAATTCGCCGTTTCCCGCTGCAGTAGGTCAATGAGGATATTGCGCACCTGCCCCTTATCATCCATCTCGGCGGTCTGAAGTCCAGCAATCGCGTCCGAAGCGTTCTCCTTTTCAGCCATGAGCCGGGCATCTTCGTCGGAAGCCCGTTCCGACAGCGTATAGACCGTCGCTCCGCGGACGGTTTGCGCGAAATTCTTTTGCGCGATGGCATCGGCATGCAGGGAAATGAACAGGTCTGCTGCGAGTTTGCGGGAAATCTTTACTCGTTCATCCAGGGGCACGAAGATGTCGCTGACGCGAGTCATTCGTACGTCGTATGCGCCTGATTTTTCGAGGTGGGCTTGGAGCTTCTTGGCCACCGCCAAGACTACCTTTTTCTCAGGCACATGGCTCGGACTGATTGCACCTGGATCGACGCCACCGTGGCCGGGGTCGATAACAATGACAGGCTTTACGCGATCACTGGGTTTGGCGACGGGCGGTAGGGCTGCATCATCCGCTTTCGCGGTCATTGTCGCCTGCTGAGCGTTGGTCGAGCCGCCCGATCCTGCACCAAAAATACGTGGCGTGGTGGGCACAAGTTCTAGCCCCAGCTGGACCGAGGTGCCCTTGAGTGGCGTCATCTCGGCCCGCTCGATCAGGACTGGCGCCGACGTATCAAGGACAATGCGTGCCTTGCCGTCAGAAATGAGCCCATAACGAAAAGCGGATACGAGCCCGTCCCCCTTTGAGCCCGCGCCGGCCGGCAGGTGAAAGGTCACGTCGGGCAAATCAATGATGACGCGATAGGGATCGGCGAGTGTGAATACCTCCGCCATTACCCCAGACGACAAATCGAGCGAGAACGTCGTCCGGGCTTTGTTCCCCTTTACCGATGCGCCCTTGGCGGTCACAACGGCGGCATTAACAGCTTTTTCCGGCTCCGCTGCCGCCAAGCGCAGTAAGGGCGATTTGCTAGTTATGACGTCCGCAACCTGAGCGTGCAACGACGACGCCGACGTCACCGAAACAGGTATACCAGCCCAAGCCACGGCCCCTGCCAAGAGCGCGGCTGCCAGCGGCCTCAATCCGACGCGCGGCATGAGTTGCAGGTCTCCCACTCGGTGTCTTTCATCCTGGAAACTATATACCAGGGACAAATTTAACGAATTCCTGGCGGAATTTGCGGTAACTTAGTGCGAGTTGGCCTGCAATTTTGGCCGCGCGGCACTTTTGCCACGGTTGCGCGGACCCGGGCGAACACGTAGTAATTTGGTCCGTTGCTGCAGAGGATGCCCCGTCGGCGGATTTTGTGTGCGCCGCAAGAATGCGAAGCTGAGGCACTGCCCGCGCCATTCATGCTGGATTGCCACGCCTGCCGGATCGGAAAGGCTCTTTTGTAGACTAACGATCGAGCGGTCGCCACTCGCCGATTCGAGCCAGCTCAGACCCTAGGATCGAGCTCTGGCCAAGCGCGCGGCAACCATTAGGAGCCGCGATACACAAAGGTTGTGGAAGCATCGATTATTCGCCCGGGAAAGGACGGGCCGCGGAGCCTCCAAGACCATTTCCAGTCCGCGTCACTTCCGAGCATGGAAGTCATTCAAGCGGGCGCCCCGCTGGGGCCACCCGCAAGCGAATCAAGAGTCGAGCTTATGCAGAACTTGAGCATGTGCTGTCCGAAGTCCCTCGCGCGCATTCATCAGCGCAGCGGGGTGGGCTCGGCGGTGTCCGCTAGCGGACAGGCACGTGCTGCATCTGACACGTTTTCATTCCACTTTTCACATCAAGCAAATGTGCGCGCTCGAGATAGAAAGCTCGTCGCCGATGGCCTCGCTGCGATCAGTCGTAGGGCCTGGAGCGGTGGGCGATCCCGCCGGCGCGCAAAGGATCGGCACAAATGTCCAACAACAAAATGCTTATTGATGCCACCCACCCGGAAGAGACCCGGGTCGTGGTGCTGCGTGGAGGCCGGGTAGAGGAGTTCGATTTCGAATCCGCTGCGCGAAAGCTCCTGCGCGGCAATATCTACCTCGCGAAGGTAACGCGCGTGGAACCGTCACTTCAGGCGGCGTTCGTTGATTACGGCGGCAACCGCCACGGCTTTCTCGCGTTCAACGAAATTCACCCCGACTACTACCAGATTCCCGTTGCGGACCGCCAAGCCCTGCTCGAAGAGGAGGCTGCGGCCGAGGCGGAGGAGGAAGCGGCTGTCGATGCGCACGCCGAAGCGCTGGCGCTCCGAGAGGATGCTTCAAACTCCGAGTACGAAGAGAGCGAGTTTCATTCCGAGGACGATGAGAACAACGATCATCCCGACGACGACGAGCCGGAAGAGATCGAGGCGGCTTACGAGGCCGAGTCGATCACTGCAGCCTCGGGCGAGGGGGACGACGATCAGGATCGCGTCCCATCTGCCCGCACCGTAGCCGAAGCAACGCTGCCGAATGATGATGTGATCTCGGTCTCTGTTGAGTCCGAGACGGAGGACCAAAGCGCGTCCACGGTCGAGCTAGACGATGAAGCCCAATCCTCTGCTCTGGAAGGAGAAGAGGTGGAGGCTTCCGACGTGTCCGAAACCGCCCCGCAGACGGATAGTGAGAACACCGCACAGGGTTCCGGGAGCAACGGCACCGCCGGCGAAGCTGAGCAAGTCGAGCAGGTTGTTAACGACGAGGACGCACTGGAGGAGCTGGCCACTCGCCCACGCCGCCGTGCGCGCAGCTACAAGATCCAAGAGGTGATCAAGCGCCGCCAGGTCATCTTGGTGCAGGTCGTCAAGGAAGAACGCGGCAACAAAGGCGCAGCGCTCACGACCTACCTCTCGCTCGCCGGCCGTTATACGGTTCTCATGCCCAACACCGCCCGCGGCGGCGGCATCAGCCGCAAGATCACCAATCCTCAGGACCGAAAGAGATTGAAGGCAATCGCCACCGACCTCGAGGTTCCCGAGGGCATGGGCCTGATCATCCGCACGGCGGGCGCCGCGCGGACCAAGCAGGAAATCCGGCGTGACTTTGAGTACCTCTTACGCCTTTGGGAGAGTGTTCGTGAGCTCACACTGGAGAGCCAGGCACCAAGTCTCGTTTATGAAGAGGGCAACCTCATCAAGCGATCAATCCGCGATCTCTATAACAAAGAGGTCGACGAGGTTCTGGTTGCCGGCCCAGAGGCACACCGCGACGCGAAGGACTTCATGCGCATGCTCATGCCGAGTCATGCCAAGAACGTCGTTCTCTATCAGGAACCCGAGCCACTCTTCACGCGCTTCCAGATCGAACGCCAGCTCAATGCGATGTTCAGTCCGTACGTCACGCTGCGCTCGGGCGGCTACCTGGTAATCAACCAGACGGAAGCGCTCGTCGCCGTCGACGTCAACTCAGGCAAGGCAACGCACGAATTCTCAATCGAGCAAACGGCGAACAACACGAACCTGGAAGCCGCAGATGAAATCGCGCGCCAACTAAAGCTGCGCGATTTGGCAGGTCTCATCGTGGTCGACTTCATCGACATGGAGGAGAAGCGAAACAACCGTGGAGTCGAACGGCGCCTCAAGGAGGCGTTGCGACACGACCGGGCACGCATTCAAGTCGGCCGCATCAGCCATTTCGGTCTCTTGGAGATGTCGCGCCAACGTCTGCGAACCGGTGTCTTGGAGGGCTCGACCTCACCGTGTCCGCATTGCCAAGCCACCGGCATCATCAGGTCCACGGAATCGATCGCTCTGGCAGTGCTGCGCGGGCTTGAGGACGCGATCACAAGCGGCGCGCGCACGCCGCTCGTTGCCATGACGACGCCAGCCGTCGCCCTTTACATCCTCAACAACAAGCGCCCCTTCATCATTGATATGGAGACGCGGCACGGCCTGCCGATCTCGGTGTTGGGGACCGATAAGCTCGCCGGTGCGAACTTCACGATCGAGAAGGGTGCCGCCCCTGCCCTGCCGCAGCGACGCGTCGAGCAGCGCAACGTGGTCAACATGGATTGGGGATTTGAAGGCGAAGGTGCTGGTGAACTCGGCGGCGAGGAGCCCACTCAAGCCAGAGGGTCCGAGGAAGGCGGTGATGGCACACGGCGCAAACGGCGGCGGCGGCGGAGCGGACGTCGCGGGGACCGGCCGGACGCCGATCTTCCGGAAGCGGGAGAGCGCACTGCGCGCTCCGGCAATGGTTCAGCGTTGGAGAACGCCCGTCACGACGAGGTGACACAGAATGGCGAACCGTTCGGCATCGAGGCCAGCGAAGGTGAGGGCGAAGAGGGCGAAAAGCCGACCGCGCAGCGTAGCCGCCGACGTGGGCGGCGCGGTGGACGGCGTGGGCGTGAGCGCCAGACGAAGGCGCACACAGATGAGGCAACACCTGGAATGGGTGATCAGCCCGATATCGCTCACGGCTCGCGCGAGCAGCCGGAGGAGGATGCCGTTGCGCCAGTGGCCGACGTGCAGTCCGCCGAAGGGAACGGTGAGCCCCACCACAACTTGTCCGAATCCCGTGTTCGCGAGATTGGTGCGTCACCCATTTCAAAAGCGGTGCCTGCCGGCACTGAGCCTAGCCGCGTTGGCGAAGAGATGAATTCTGGTGAGGGTGGCGAGAGCGAAGCAAAGCCGCGCAAGCGTGCGCGTCGCGCTGCAAGCTCCAGCAAGCCTCGCCTAGAGCGCATCGTCGTCGGTAAAGCGGAGGCAAACGACGCCGAGCCGTCCGATGGCGCACCCAAAGAAGCAAGCGCACCCGCCCGCAAGGGGTGGTGGCAACGCCGTCTCGGAAGCGGGTAAGACCCTCTTGTGTTTGCCGATATGAAAAAGGGCCGGAAGTTTTCCGGCCCTTTGTCTGTTCGTCTGACGTGGCGCGATAGTTGCCGGCGCTCAGTGCCAGCGCTTACCGTGGTGACCGCCACCACCGCGCCTGTCGCACATCCGCTTGCCGCCATGGCGACCGTGGCCCTTTTTGCCACCGGCGAACCGGCGCAACACATGGTTGGCGACATCTTTCTGCTCATCAGAAAGTGAATTGTAGAAGGGGGTCAGTACAGCAGCAAACTCCTTGGTCCACGCCGCGCGCGCGCTCATGCGGGTGGCCCGATTGGCCATGCGCTCGCTTTGACGCTCAACGCGCTCTGGCAGGGTCGGCTTCGTACGTGCACCATCCTTCTTGGCCTCGCGGCGCGCTTCGTGCTTGGCACGCCGTTCCTCATGCATCTTGCGGCGTTCAGCGTATTCAGCGCGGATCTGCTCCTCAACCGGCGCCCACAAGGCTTCTTGCTCAGGGGTCAGCTTCAGCGCGGCCTTCGCCCCTGCAATGCGACCGTCTTCGAGCCGAGCCATCGTCTCCGGCGAAGGGCCTCTCATTTTCTTGGTCTGCTCAGTTTTCTGGGTCTGCTCGGGGGGCGTGTCCTCAGCCTGCTGTGCCATAACAATCGTTGCGGGCACGCTGACGGCTAGGGCCGCAATGGCCAGCGCTCGTGAAAGAGTGTTCATTAATCTCTCCTGATCTGGTGCAGCGACAGCGCGGGGAATTGCCGTCGTCGGATCAGGAAACGCATCAGGCGCCTGTAATCCGTCGGCAAATTATTATGACGAATTCTTCATTTGGGTGCCCAGAGCTGCGCTAGCCGACCTATTTCTTGTCCGACCATGCCTTCAGGCGGCGTGCGGCCTCACCCATGTCTTCGAGCGTACCCGCATAGCAAAGGCGGATGTAGCGGTGACCACGCTCCGCATCGAAGTCAATTCCCGGAGTTACAGCCACGCCAGCCTCCTCCAGCAACACACGGCAAAGAGTACGGCTATCGTCGGTCAGATCGCTGACGTCGCAGTACAAATAAAAGGCCCCATCGGCAGGGGCGAATTTGGCGAAACCCGCCTTCGGCAGCTCCTCAAGCAACAAGGCGCGATTCTTTTCGTAGACGGTCCGGTTTGCCTCAAGCTCCGCGAACCCATCAAGCGCACCTAGAGCTGCAACTTGTGCAATTGCCGGCGGCGAAATGTAGAGATTTTGCGCAAGCCGTTCGACGGGACGCACAAGCTTCTCTGGCACGACCGTCCAGCCCACACGCCACCCTGTCATTGAGAAGTACTTCGAAAAACTATTGACGACGATCGCTTCGTCGGAATGCGCAAGCACTGTCTCGGCGGATCGTGTGTAAGTGAGACCATGATAGATTTCATCGGAAATGAGCCACATCCCGTTCTCGCGGCACACACGCGCAAGTTCGGCAAAGTGCTGTCCATCAATCATCGTGCCGGTCGGGTTTGCTGGGCTTGCAACGAGCAGGCCCTTTGCGCCGTCTCGGCGTGCTGCACGCTCAACATCCTCAGGAGCAGGCATCCAACCGGTCGACGGTCCCGTCTCCAAAATGATCGGCTGTTGGCCCAGCGCGCTAAGGATATGCCGGTAGCAAGGGTAGCCCGGCGAGGGCAGTGCAACTGCATCGCCGACATCGAACACAGCGAGAAAGCTCAACAGAAAAGCCGCGGTGGAGCCAGTGGTGATCACCACCCGCTCGGCCGGCACGTCAACGCCATACCAGTCCCGGTAGAGTTTTGAGATGCGCGCGCGCAGTGGTTCTGTGCCGAGCGCCATGGTGTAGCCGAGCGTTTCGGTTTCTAGTGCATGCGCAGCGGCAGTCCGGGCAGACGCCGGTGCAGGTGTGCCGGGTTGGCCGACCTCCATGTGGATAATGCTGCGCCCGGAGTTTTCCTGTGCCAACGCGGCGCGCATGACATCCATGACGATAAATCCGGGAATTCGGCTGCGCTGAGACGCCTCCGCCGGCGGCTCGCCAACCGCCGCCTTCCGTTCATGCTTCTCACGCTCAGCCATCGTGTTTACCGTCAATCCCTTCAAAATTGGGCTCGGGCTCCGTGTGCCCGTGCCCTGCCGCATTCTTGCCCGCCCGCGGTGCTCTCCTCGTTGTGGGTATTACTGTGAGCCTTGCGGTCTGGGCGGCCATATCAGCGCTTATATGCCGACGGCTCTGCACCAGCCAGCCTTGCGTTGGCGGGGTATTCATCCCTAACTTAGGGTCCAGGCTTCGTGTCACAGGCCGTGTCCTGAATCTTTAGGGTTCGTTGCAGATGACGATCTTGCTCAAGTCAGAGGGTTTGGCTGCGCGCGCGGCCTCACGCGTCGCGATCAGTGTGCTATGCGCCCTCGCCATTGTGACAACCGCGATGCCGGCAGCGGCTCAGAACCTGCCGCTGATCCGCGACACGGAAATTGAAAACCTTCTGAATGACTACGCAAGAACGCTCTTTCGCGAAGCCGGACTGGGAACGGGACGGGTCACGGTCCGCATTGTGCAAAACGAGGGCTTCAACGCCTTCGTCGTGGATGGACGCAACGTCTTCATTCATACCGGCGCGCTTATGCAGGCAGACACGCCTAATCAGATCATCGGCGTTCTCGCCCACGAAACCGGCCACATAACGGGCGGCCACATGGCCGCGCTGCGCGCGCGGGTCAATGCCGATAAAGAACGGGCCCTCATTGCGCAGATCCTCGGGATCGGCCTGATGGTCGCGGGCGGCGTCGCGGGAGGAGATAGCGCAGGCGAGCTTGGCCAAGCGGGTCAAGGAGTCATGCAAGGCGGCAACGAGCTATTTATGCGCGGACTGCTGGCAGAACGCCGACAGCAAGAGTCAGCCGCCGACCAAGCGGGCTTGAGCCTACTCAACGCGACAAAGCAGTCCGGACGCGGCATGCTGGAGACCTTCGAGCGGTTTGCCGAACAGGAGTACTTGTCGGACGCACACAAGACTGCGTTTGCGCGCAGTCACCCACTCTCGACAAACCGTTTGGCACGGTTGCGCAATCTCGTAGAGACAAGCCCCTACTACAACGTCAAGGATTCACCTGAACTCCAGCTTCGCCACGATCTCATGCGCGCCAAGCTCTCAGGTTATCTTGAGCGGCCGCAGATTGTTTACAATCGCTACCCTAGCTCGGATAACAGTTTGCCTGCACGCTATGCACGTACCCTGGCGCGCTTTTTCCAGGGCGGGCATGGTGCACTGGAAGCGTCATTGGTTGAGATCGAGTCGCTCATAAAGTCGCAGCCCAACAATCCCTACTTCTGGGAAACAAAGGGTGATCTGCTGATGCGGTCAGGAAAGACGCGCCAAGCCATTCCCGCTCTGCGTCAGGCCCTCAAGCTGAACCCCAAAGCCGACCTCATCCGTGTTGAGCTCGCTGCTGCTCTACAGGGAGAAAAGGCGCCCGCGGCCAACAACGAGTCCGTCGAGCTTCTGCGCAAGTCTCTGATAAATGACGAAAACGCAAGAGCCTATAGACTGCTTGCAAATGCCTACTATAAGCAGGGCAAGCAACCCAAGGCTGAAGCCGTGATGGCCCAGGCCTATTTCCTGGAAGGTGATGTCAAACAAGCGCAGATCTTCGCCAAGCGCGCCCAAACCAAGCTACGCCCGGGTACGCCCGAGTGGCAAAAAAACGATGACATCATAAATTACAAGCCACAGACCTGACGCTTGGTCGTGCTTTCCGTGTTCTGCCGCGAGGCTCGCCATCCCCTAAAGAGGCTAACGCATGTCAACTGACACTCAGCCGAACTCCCGGCTCAAATCCATCTTGCTGTTCATCCCAGCGCTTGCCGTTATCGCGCTTCTTGTCGTGATTGGAAGCAACGCGGTGCGCACGCCAACTGCTGCGCCGGCTTCCGATGTCGTCGTCGCCGATACTGTCGTCGAAGAAGAGATTATTCCTGTAGCCGGCACCGTGCCCTCCGACGGATTCACATCCGGGCAAACTCAGTCCATCGAGAAGATCGTAAAGGATTACCTGCTTGCGAACCCAGAGATTCTTCTTCAGGTCCAAACAGCCCTAGAAACAAAGCTAGAGGCCGAGCAAGCCGAGAAATTCAAAGCCGCGATCGCCGACAATTCGTCTGAGATCTACCGGAGCCCGAATGCCGCAATTGCGGGAAATCCCGACGGGGACATCACCGTCGTGGAATTCTTCGACTACAACTGCGGCTACTGCAAACGAGGGTTGGGTGACGTTGTTAAGCTGGTGGACAGCGATCCGAAGGTGCGCGTGGTCTTCAAAGAACTTCCAATCCTATCTAAAGGCTCCGAAGAAGCCTCACGGGTTGCGCTCGCAGCCAGGAAGCAGGGCAAGTATTGGGAAATTCACCAGGCCCTGCTCGGCCACAGAGGACAGGTCAATGAGGAGTCGGCGCTGAAGATCGCCGAGGGACTTGGTCTCAATATGGATCAATTGAAGCAAGACATGGCCTCGAACGAGGTTACTTCTGAGATCAAGGCATCCGAAGCGCTTGCAAACAAGATGGGCATCAACGGAACACCACACTTCCTGGTCGGCGACCGGTCCATTCCTGGAGCGCCCCAAGACCTCTATGATCAGCTCTCCACGCACGTCGGAGAGCTGCGCAAGTCTGGGTGCGCGTATTGCTGAGCTCCTAAGATCGCTAGCATAGCGGCGGGTTGCTGTTGCAAATCAAGTGGTTGAAGCCGTGGCCGCAACGCGATGGCTTGGCCTTTCGCGGGTGCGGGAAAGCTGATACACGAGTGGACTTAGTCTGCCTGCGGGCACCATTTATGTGTGCCCAGCACTAGCGGGGCGGCACAAGGAGTTCATGGCCAAGTCGATCTACGTCCTCAACGGACCCAACCTGAACATGCTGGGCCTGCGCGAGCCCGCCGTCTATGGGCGCGAGTCGCTCGATGACGTGCGTGCACGTGCCGAGGTGCGCGCAAAGGCGCTTGGTTTGACGATCGAATTTCGCCAGTCGAACCACGAGGGCGAGCTCGTGGATTGGATACAAGAGGCGCGCAAGAACGCAGACGGCATTATTCTCAATGCCGGCGCTTATTCACACACCTCCGTCGCCTTGCTGGATGCACTGCAAGCGGTAGAGTTGCCGGCAATTGAAGTCCATCTATCGAACATCTTCCGTCGGGAGGAATACCGCCAGCATTCCTATATTTCGCTGGCAACGAAGGGAGTGATCTGCGGTCTAGGGGCCAAGGGCTACGAGCTTGCACTTGAAGCCATGGCCGAGATGCTCGCAGACTAGGGCCATGGCTAAGGCAAATGAGCGGTCGGCTCGAGGATCGCATAAGAAAGGGCATCGACGCATGACGGCCAAGGATCACGGCGAGAAATCGGGGGCTGAGCGCCAGCTCATTCGCGACCTCGCAGATCTTTTGAACGAAACGGGGCTGAGCGAGATCGAAATCGAAAAGAGCGGTCTCAAAATCCGCGTTGCCCGCCAACTTTCCATACAGGCCACGGCCGCGGCCGCACCGGCCCTAACTTCCGCCGCTGCGGCGTCCGGCGCAAAACCGGGCGCGGCCGATCCTTCGAAGCACCCAGGCGCTGTGAAGTCCCCAATGGTCGGCACTGCTTACCGGTCTCCCGAACCCGGCTTGCCTCCGTTCGTCGAGGTTGGCAAGGCCGTTTCCGAGGGCGACATTCTGCTGATCATCGAAGCCATGAAGACTATGAATCAAATCCCCGCGCCTCATTCAGGCAAGATCACCGCCGTCCTCATCGAGAACGGGCAGCCGGTCGAATTCGGCGAGCCGCTCGTCATCATCGAATAGCAACTAAGGCCCCGAGGGCATCAACGAGACCAACATTTCATGTTCGACAAGGTCCTGATCGCCAACAGGGGAGAGATTGCACTGCGCATCCAGCGCGCGTGCAAGGAGCTCGGCATTGCCACCGTGGCCGTGCACTCGACCGCGGATGCCGACGCAATGCACGTCCGCCTAGCGGATGAAAGTGTTTGCATCGGCCCACCTCCAGCAGCCGAGAGCTATCTCAATATCCCCCGCCTGCTAGCGGCCTGTGAGATCACCGGCGCCGACGCAGTTCACCCCGGCTATGGCTTCCTCTCGGAGAACGCACGTTTTGCCGAGATTCTGGAAGAACACCAGATTACCTTCATCGGCCCGACGTCGGAGCACATCCGCATGATGGGCGACAAGATCACTGCCAAAGTGACGGCGGAGGAACTCGGAATTCCCGTCGTTCCCGGCTCAGAGGGAGAGGTGACAAGCGAAACTGAGGCGATGAAAATTGCCAAATCGATGGGCTTTCCCGTGCTCATCAAAGCGACCGCCGGAGGTGGCGGACGTGGCATGAAAGTCGCCCACACTGCCGCCGATTTGGGATTGGCGCTCTCCACCGCACGATCCGAGGCAAAAGCCGCCTTCGGCAACGACGCCGTGTATGTCGAGAAATACCTGACCAAGCCGCGCCATATCGAGCTTCAAGTTTTCGGTGACGGCCAGGGCAACGCTATACATCTGGGCGAACGCGACTGCTCACTGCAGCGCCGCCACCAGAAAGTCTTGGAGGAGGCGCCCTCACCGGCGTTGAATTCAGAAACGCGCAGTAAGATCGGTGCGGTGGTCGCTGAAGCGATGCGCAAGCTCAAATACCGCGGCGCGGGTACGGTTGAGTTCCTGTATGAGGACGGCGAGTTCTACTTTATCGAGATGAATACGCGCCTGCAGGTGGAGCATCCCGTCACCGAAGCAATCACCGGAATCGATCTCGTCTTGGAGCAACTTCAGGTGGCAGCTGGTGGCCAATTGGCACACAAGCAGGAGGACATCACGTTCTCTGGCCACGCAATCGAGTGCCGCATCAACGCAGAGAACCCGCGCACGTTCCGTCCTTCGCCAGGGCAGATCACTTACTGGCATCCGCCGGGGGGCCTGGGGGTGCGCGTCGATTCCGGCGTCTATCAGGGCTACCGGATCCCCCCCTACTACGACAGCCTCATCGGCAAGCTCATTGTGCACGGCAAAACGCGCAATGAGTGTCTGATGCGTCTGAAGCGCGCTCTTTCAGAGTTCGTCATCGACGGAATCGAAACGACGATCCCCTTGTTCACCGAGTTAATTCGCGAGCCGGATATCGCCAATGGCGTTTATGATATTCATTGGCTCGAAAAATTCCTCGCGGAGCCTTAAACTGTTTGGCTGGGGCCGCTAGTTGGGGGGGTACCCACTCGGCATCGCAATGTTGCCCGCAGGTTCTGGCAGAAGCCGGATAGGGCGAGGTCGAGTAGAAACGGAGGCAGGAGCCAGCGTCGAGATGGCCTCACGCGACGACATCGTCATCGAGATTACGCCGCAGGTTCTGCTGAAGGCGTATACGTGCGGTATTTTTCCCATGGCCGAAAGCGCCGACGACCCGGCGCTCTATTGGATCGAGCCACAGCACCGCGGGATATTACCGCTCAATGCCGTGCATGTGCCGCGGCGGCTGACCCGCACACTTCTAAAATCACAGTTTGCCATTCGCATCGACACCGACATCGATGGCGTCATCGAGGGATGCGCCGCGTCGCGACCTGGACGGCGCTCAACATGGATCAACGAGCGCATCCGCGGCCTTTATCGAGATCTGTTCGAACTCGGCCACTGCCACACTGTCGAGGTCTGGGATCAGAATGTTCTCGTCGGCGGGCTGTACGGAGTTGCGCTCAATGGCGCCTTCTTTGGTGAGAGTATGTTTTCGTACGCGCGCGATGCTTCGAAAATCGCGCTCCTTCACCTTGCGGCTCGGCTCGCCTATGGCGGCTTTATGCTTCTCGACACCCAATTCGTCACCGACCACCTGCGCCAGTTCGGGACGATCGAACTCAACCGTGAAGAGTTCCACCGTCTGCTTGAGAAAGCGCTCGACGTGGAGGCCGACTTCTTGAGGTTGCCTGAGGATGCGAGCGCCAGCCAGGTGCTCGCAATCCTTACGCACGGTCCTGCGCGCAGACGCTAGACGCACCTGAGACGCCGAGGACGCGCTATTGCCGTCTCGATCGTGATTTCGAGAAACAAAGCGCACTTTTCCAACGAAAAAATCAAACAGGCGCGGCCCTGTTCCCTAGGGAACAGCCCCGCCTGGCCGGCAGCGCTAGAAACCGCACTCACAGGCGGCAACAACGCGCCGCGCCAACAACACCCAACGCAGGAGAACACTCCGAACTTTCGTTTCAAACCATACCTCGAGCTTCCGGCCGGGTTTCCTCCCCCCGTCCCCGTCCCCCGCACCCGGCCGGTGACTTGCCCCTCAGCCTTACGGCTGGGGGGCATTTCTTTTGAACTGACGGCTTCACCAAGCAAGCCATCCAGCCTAGCGGCGAATTTTCGAATTTTCTTCGCCTCGGTTCCTCACGGAACAGTGCCGATGCCGCCTACATGGCATTGTCACTTCATCAAGAGCGCAACGGGTCCCACGCTCCCTCCCCGCTCTCACTTCAAAGGCTTCCTCTCCTGAGCCACGCACCTACATGCCCCTCGGTTCCTCCCCCGAGGGGCTTTTTTTCTTGCCCCCCACCAAACGCGTTCTTAAGCACCGGAGGGCAAAGAAAACAGGAGGACGACGGGACGTGACGATGACCGCAAACGATGACCTCGGCGCCCTTCGCGTAACGCTCGACGTCTCAAGCGCTGCAGGCCTGCAACGCCCACTGTCGGGCCTCACGTTCGCAGTCAAGGAGATGTTCGATGTGGCCGGTTACGTCACCGGCGGCGGCAATCCCGATTGGCTCGCAACCCACGCACCCGCAACACGTACGGCTCCAGCGGTCCAAGCCTGCCTTGATGCAGGCGCGCGGCTTACCGGCATCGCCATTGCCGATGAGTTGGCCTTCAGTATGCAAGGCGAGAATGTTCACTACGGAACGCCGGTGAACCCGGCGGCGCCCGACCGCATTCCCGGCGGTTCCTCAAGCGGCTCGGCATCTGCCACCGCCGGCAAGCTCGTCGATTTCGCACTCGGCACGGATACCGCGGGATCCATTCGCATTCCTGCGAGCTACTGCGGTCTTTTCGGTCTACGCCCAACATACGGTCGCATCTCTAGCGAAGGTGTGATGCCACTGTCGCGTAGCTTCGACGTCGTTGGGTGGCTGGCGCGCGATGCAAATACGCTCGACCGCGTCGGCCGCGTTCTTCTTTCCACCGACACTCGGGAGGCTCGACCGATCCGGCGCCTTTTGCTGCTGAAGGATGTTCTCGAACTCGCTGATACCGACGCGCGCCCAGCACTCGAGGCCGCCGTCGGCCATCTCTCAGACGCAATTGCCCCGATGGAAGAAATCACACTGAGCAAGCACGGCTATGCCGACTGGCTCGCTGCATTCAATACCTTGCGCCCTCCCGAGATTTGGTCGGCCTACGGTGAGTGGATTGAGGATGTTCAACCGAACCTTGGTCCGCAAATCGCTCAACGTTTCGAAGCCGCCAAGAAGGGGGCAGGTGCGGACACGCGCGACGCGCTGGCCTTTCGCAGAGAGGTCCAGAAGACGACCGCCGAGTTGCTGGGACCTGATGCTGCGCTCGTCTTTCCCACGGCACCGACCATCGCGCCGAAAAAGGGCATGAGCGACAGTGCGGCGCCAATGATCCGCGAACATACCCTGCGCGTATCGTGTCTCTCGCCACTGCTCGGTTTCCCGGAAATCTCGATGCCTCTCGTCTCGGTCGAGGGTTGTCCGATGGGACTGTCTTTGATGGCACCACAGAACGCGGACGAATTGCTGTTACGCGCCGCGGTCAAGCTCGGCGACGTGCAGCCAACCACCACCCAAGGCTAGCGGTCGCAAAGAATGCAGCGAGAAGAAATGATAGCCCCACCGCGCGATATTGAATTTAAGAGCCACGGCGTCACCTGCCGCGCGTGGCTCTATGAACCCGAAGGCGCCGTTCCACGGCCGGCGCCCTGTATCGTTATGGCGCATGGCCTCGGCGGCACCCGGCGCGATAGCCTTGCCCCCTATGCTGAGCGCTTCTGCAAGGCTGGATTCTATGTCCTGGTTTTCGACTACCGGCATCAGGGCGACAGCGACGGGCAGCCGCGCCAGCTCATCTCGATTTCGCGCCAGTTGCAGGATTGGGATGCGGCCGTAGCCTTCGCGCGAAATCATGACGGTATCGATCCGAAGCGCATCGCCCTGTGGGGCACATCGTTTTCAGGCGGACATGTCGTTGTTGTCGCCGCGAAAGACCCGCAGATTGCAGCCATCTCCGCCCAATGCCCGATGATGGACGGTACGGCCAGCGCACGTATGGCCTACAAGGCGGTCGGCCTGCGGACTTACCTGAAGATTGGTTGGGCGGCGATTAAAGATGCGGCACGTTCCCTTTTCGGAATGACGCCGAACTATATTCCGATCGTAGGTCCGCCCGGCGGGGTCGCAGCCATGGCAACACATGATGCTTATGCCGGATACACCGCACTCGCGCATCCTGGATGGCGCAACGAAACGGCAGCGCGGTTCACACTGGGCCTGCCGTTTTACTGGCCAATATCCTATGCACGCACGGTCTCATGCCCCGCACTCATCTTGGTGTGCTTGAAGGATAGCGTCACCTCCACCCGCGCCGCCCAAGCCGTCGGCGATCGCATCGGCCCCAGGGCCAGTGTCGTGAAACTGCCGATCGGGCATTTTGAGATTTATAAAGGCACGTGGTTTGAGCGTTCCAGCGATGAGCAGTTAAACTTCTTTAGAGATGTGCTCAGTGCTTGACGTTCAGCTCATCATCACCCAAGCAGAGGCGCATGAGCGACCGCAGCACACGCGCGCGGAACGAAAAGGGGATAGGGAGACTATGTCGAGCAACAACGACCAAGGGCCGGAGCTTAAGCTCGAACACATCATGGGCGCCCTCGACGTGCTCTTCACGTTGCGCGAGGAGTTGGCACAGTGGCTGGAGGAAGCCAATGACGAATCCTCGAAGGAAGCCCTGGGGAACGTTCTGCGCCACGTTGAAGAGATGGAAAGCGAGTACCAGCGCCGCCGCGAGGCCGCTGAGAAAGTCTGACGCACTTCTTAAACGTGGTGTGCGTGATCGCCGGCCGCGAGCATCTTGAGCTTGGTGCGATCGACCTTGCCCGTCGGATTGAGCGGCATCTCATCAATAATGACAATTTCCTCCGGCGCCTTGTAGCCAACGCGCTCGCGGGCAAAGGCAATTAGTTCCCGCGCTGTCGGCTGCGTCGCATCTTTCTTGATTTCGACGTAGGCACGAACGTTCTCGCCATGAATGCTATCGTGAATGCCGACGACGCCCACGCTCTCTACGGCAGGGTGTTCAAGCAAAGCGCCCTCCACTTCCTGCGGGCAGATGTTGGAACCGTCATGAACGATGATCTGCTTCTTGCGGCCATGGAACCAGAGGTAGCCGTCTTCGTCAGCGCGCATCACGTCACCGGTGTCGAGCCATTCTTCGCGGACCACCTCCGCGCTGGCGTCGGGATTGTTCCAGTATCCGATGGTGCGGCTCGGGGTCTTCACCCACAAGCGGCCAAGTGTCCCCGGCGAAAGCTCTCGCCATTCCTCATCGCGTATGGACAAGATGAAACCGGGATGGGGCTGCCCAACCGAGCCACGCTTGATGAGGCCGGAGGGCGGACTGATCGTAGCCAAACCGATTTCGGTCATTCCATAGCCTTCATCGATCGGGAATCCGGCCAATGCCGTGAATCCTTTCTCCAAGGCTTCGGCGACCTTGTCGCCGGCGGACCGGCACATGCGCAGCGATTCAAAGTCACTGGGTCTCACGTCGTGCTCACGAATGAGGTGAAAAAGCGCAGTGGGCAGCATGGACAGAATCGTCGGCCGCGCGTGGCGCAGCAACACCATCATCTCGTCATGATCGAAAGTGCGCGGAATGACGACGGGCACACCTTTGGACAACGCCGAAAACGAGAACGTAAATCCCCCTATGTGCGACAGTGATGACCCTGGTAGCAGGATGTCGTCAGTTGTCAGCTCGAACGCTGCAGCCGCACTTGCAAACATATGCGCGAGCGTGTCGCGCGAATGGGTAACCCCCTTGGCCGGCCCGGTGCTGCCGGAAGTGAAGAAGATTGCAGCAGGCGCCGTCGGCTCCAGCTCGGGCAATGAGACGGGGGGCGGCTCCTCCGCCAAGAGCTGCTCATAACTTAGGCGATCGCTCGCACCAGCCCCGTAGGTGATAACCCCAAGAGGCAGCGTACTTGCTTTGCTCGTGGCAATGTCATCAGCGCGTTCGTGATGAGCCAGGATTGCTGATGCTTCGCTCACCTCCAAAGCATGGTCAATTTCCGGCGCCGTGTAGCGGTAGTTCAACGGCGTCAGCACGAGGCCCGCCCGGAAACAGGCGATGTAGTGCACCGGCAGCCCAATTCGATTGGGCATGAGGGACGCGATCCGGTCGCCCGGCTTCAGTCCCATTGCCAAGTAATGTGTGGCAAGGCGGATTGAGGCACGATCGAGCTCCGACCACGTCATATCGCCTTCCAAAGAGATCAGTGCTTTGTCGTCCGGGTACGCCCCCACACCCTCCTGAAGCAAATGGGACAGCGGCACCAGTCCTTCGATTGGGGGGCCGACGTGCGGCATCACATCCTCCTGGGCACGTTTTACGCTGAGACGTGTGTTCGTCCCCGACCTGTCATCAACAGGCCTTACAGCACCGTATAATGGCGGCGCTTGACCTGCATAGTCCCTAACATGATCAAGAATTTTGGAGGGTGACCGAACAATGAAGAGCCATCTTGTTTCTTTGTGCGTTGCATTTGCGCTGGCCCTGCCTTCTGCTGGAGCAGCCCTAGCGGACTCTCCCGACGGCACATGGCTGCGCGCCGACACCAGCCAGCAATTGAGCGTTTACGATTGTGATAGTGGGCTGGGGATGAAGATCACCAAGGATCCCAAAGCTGAGAATGTCGGCAAGACCGTCATGTGCGGCGCGAAGTCGAGCGGCACAAATACTTGGGACGGCATGATCCTCGATCTTGCCAACGGCCACCGCTATCCAGCCACGGTGACGATGACAGATGCCAACACACTTAACATCAAGGCGTGCGCGGCCGCGGGTCTGGTGTGCAACTCCGGTAAGCTCACGAGAGTGCAGCAGTGACAGCACTGGGCAGCACTAAAGAACTTCCAAAGTTACTGCCAGGTGGCCCTACACTCACAAACGAAAACAAAAGCGGCAGGCGCCGGTGGCGCCTGCCGCGGTGCGCATCTCAAAGATTGAACAGTCTTTCTGCCCTAACCTATGGGCAGATAAGCACCCATTTTCCCACGATGTTCTGCTTGTAATAGCAGTGCGGGTTCGGCGGCGGTCCCCAATACCGCGAGCGCGGCACGGCGTAGACAACGCCGGCGTAGTTGGGAATCCAATGACATGCATAGGTTCCGCAAAGCCATCTCACCTTTGTCGTCGCCGTGGCATCTTTGCTGGAAGCCATACTTCCAAGTGCGGGCGACGCGACACCCGCAACGGCACTCAGACTCGGACCAGCGGCAAGCGCCGCAGCCGCAAGTGCAAGAACGATCGAACGCTTCATCTTCTACTACCTTCTTTCCAAGGGCACCACGCGGCTTGGCCGATCAGGCTTGCGTCGCGCGACGCCAATGCATCCTCAAGAGTGTTGCGAGTGATCGTTACGGACACACGAGCGCCCAGCGATACGGTCCACGCACGTAGTGGCAATGCGGCGTTGGCGGCGGGCCCCAACCGCGCATATACGGCCGCACGACGACAGGCCCGACGTATCCTTGCACGTAGGCGCACCGCCTGGGACCACAGACCCAGCGCACGTCCGTCACGGCAGACTTCTGCGCAACGGCCGCCTTGGCTGAAAGGTTGGTCATGGCCGCTTCTGCACGATCTCCCACTCCAAGGGAAAGCGCCGCAACGGCTAGCCCAGCAATTAGTGAATGCCTCAGCATGTTTATCCTCCAACACCAAAAACTCCGTACCCAAATCTTGGGAACGGGAAAGCAGTGAACGATATCAGCATAACGTTTAAGCGGGAACTTCGATGATGTTGTCCTTAAGCTAAAGTTGAAGGCGCTGCCTCATCGGCAACAAGGCAACTTCTCGATAATCAATGACAATCCGCCTGCAAATTGCGGCTGCATTGGAGGCCCAAAGCTCACCTGGCAGCGGTCCTGCAGGGCACGCGATTGGGTGCGTCCGGCCCAACATCAAAAAGCGTCCCAACCAAATTGAGTGGAAATGCAAGCACTTCTGCTGCAATCCCGGCAACCGGCGCACCGGAAAGGTGTAGGTGCGGTTTCGACAGGGGGCCCTCGATACGGAAAGGCTTCGGGATGTCGATGAATTGCGTGTGAAGCGGCCTGGGCGCGAACTTCATGTCAATTTTTTTACTTCGGAAATCGACGTAGCCGGCGCCTCGCACCTGAACGTCACGGGTCTCCAAGACGAGAGTGCGGGTGGTTCCGTTGCCATTCGTGAAATTGTAAGGCGCGATCAGGCAAACTAGCTCGGCTTCTGCGCCTTTCCCGGACCTCTTGAGAAGCCAAGTCGGCAAGTTCAGCCCTGCCAGGTCGAGGAGGCTGGTGCCGATGTGGCCGCTGTGTAGCGAAGCTGTCATGTTTCCGTTTAGCGAGGCGGGTATCTCCGCCGCTGACCCGCCCTTGCCCTTCAAATCGTAGGACATGTGCAGCGTGCCGCTGATGGGATAGGAGACCTCAAGCTCTTTAAGGATTGAGGCAATCCCCATGTCGTCGATGCGTCCTGTGAGGGCAAACGCTTTGACGTCTCCGCCGATATCAATTTCGCCATTGGTGGAAGCTTTTCCGCCCAAGAAAGTGACCTTCAAGGGATCAAGGCCGATCTTACCATCGAGGTAAGTGATCCGGCCTTCAACGTTGCTAGCCGTCTTGCCGCCGCCGTCGATCTTGTCGGCCTGCACCTGCATATCGAGCTTGAGTGTCTTCTCGATCTTGGACGTGTCGATATCGTCGGTTCCATCATCATTCTGCAGATAAACGGTGCGTATCGATGCGAGCTTTTTGAGATCGACCAAGTCCAGGAAGGGCGTAGATAGATCACCAGACAGCAGAGGACCCGTTTCGGATCCCTCTCCGGTCAATTTGACTGTGAGCGTGGTTTTCCCAATCACAGTGATGCCCGTCACGTTCAAGCGCTCGTCGCTGCCAGAGACCTGGCCGGTGAATGTGACCGCTCCCAATTCCTCGACTTGCGAGCCGATCGCAGCAGAAAAGGCCGTGAAGTCGGGGATACTCAGCTTGGTGTCGAACTTCAGCTCGTCCGTCTTCTTGATGTCGTCGAAGACCAAGTCGAGTTTGAGGTCGAGAAGCGTGGTGTCGGCGGAGCTCGCGCTTAACGATTCAATGCCGATCGATCCATCTGCGTCGGAGACCGAGACGGTGCCCTGCAACCGCCCAAGTGCCGCGCTGTTGTCTTCGGCAGCCAGGCCCAACGTACTTGCAATCTCGAAATCGACCGAACCGTTGAGGTCCACCCCCTTCATCTCGAGAATGTCCTTTATGGACCCTTGAACCCGCACGCTCGGCCGATCGGGATCGCCGGCAAGAATAGTCAACTGGTAGAGGCCAACATGGCCTTGCGGATCCTTCCAGACCCGCTCGGCGCTGATCGGTCCAATTTCGTGAATTTGGGCCCTGACAGAATTGGTGACCACATGAAGGTCACGCAACAAGAGGCCGTCGACCGCACCAGCAATGCGCCCGGAAAATCCGGTTATGCTCAGATCAACGAGCGGCTTCTGGTCCGCTTGTGGGGCCTGCGAAGGCGCCAAGGTGCTGTTCATAACGACATTGATGCCGGTTCCAGCCATGACGTCTTGCACGGACCCGGACAGATCGAACGTGTCACCTTTTTCAAAGACGAGGCCCAGCTTCAAATCCGCCAGACGCATTGCCGAGAGGGTGCCACTCAGCTTACCGGTGGCTTCCCCACGGCCGTCAAAACCATGTTGCACCCTGTACACGTCGAGGAACGCACTCAAAGAAGCCGACTGCCCATCCGCATCGGCCTCAATGGTGTCGACGGACTCGCCGATCTCGTAAGTTCCAATAAGCTTTGCTGTCAGCCCCGGGTGGTCGATTGTAAATGAGAACGAATTGCCGCCAGCCTCGGAAGTCGACGGCTCAACCGTTCCATTGACCGCCATAGGCTGGTCGTTGACCGTTCCCTCGCCAGTGACGCGGATCACCTTCGAGCCGTCTTCGCCCAGACTTGAAACCCGCTTGAAGACGTAAAGCGCATCCAGGCCGACCTCTTGATCGACATAGCTCACCGTCAGGCCGTTCACCGTCAGGTCGTCCGTGAAGGTTGTGCGCACGAGCCCTTGCACGAAGTTCGCTATATCGCTCTGCTCGGCTTCGTCAGCAGCGGCCTGGCTCTTCTTTTCGGGATAGTCGAGGTCGACCTTCAATCCATAGGCGGTGAGCGCAGTGGGTTTCACCTTTCCGGTGAAGAGGGAGTTGAGGCTGACAGTGAAGACGAGCTTCTCTGCCGAGAGCACCTTGAGCGCCGAGTCCTTGTCCGGGTCAGTGCACGAGACATTCTCGATCGTAAGCGTTGGGTTCAAGCCATAAGAGAGCTCAACGTCGCCATTGACGCTTGTAATGAGGCCGAGTTCGTCGTCGAGTAGCGACGCGACCTCTGAACGGCGCAGCGATTCAAACGGCTTCGTGTAAAGGACGGCCCAACCGGCGACGAGAACAATGAGTACCGCTGCGCCGAGCACGCTGGCCAAAACCAGGAGCGGGCGAAATCTGCGCCGTTGCATCGTCTAGTCCTCCCCCTTTCGGCGCAGTCAATCAGTCCCGCACGGCGCCCGAGCGCTTTCGATCCAAAAGCCGTCCATCACGACCCGGTGTCAAGCACCACAGGCGCGGTCCAGACCTCATCCCGGCGCGCCATTTCTGCCCGTTTGCCTGTTTCTTGGCCGAACCCGCAAGCCGACAGGCCACAACGAAAGCGAATGTATTGCCGTGCCGGGGAAAACCGCAGAAAATCTTCCCAATTTGGGAAATGTACCTATGGTTGATCCCCACGAAGGGGATCCTAACTATCTTGTGCCATCACGTTGTAAAATTATAGGCGAGCACTGAACCAATCTTGATGAGTTCTGCAATGAGATCAGACGCGACTCCTGCGGGCATTAACCCTCAGAGCAACCGCTTGAGGCGCGCGCCTTTTCTCGGTGCTGCGTTCGCATCGTGCTGCCTCTCGCTGGCAGCGCATGCCCAACAGGCAACCCCGGTGGCCGTCGAGGCCGTGCAAACGGCTCCCCTGGTCAACAAGCTGGAGCTGTCTGGGACGGTGACGTCACCGCGCGTATCTCAGATCTCAACGGCGGTTCCCGGCCTTATCGAGTCCGTCCACTTCGATTCCGGCGCTCACGTGAAAAAAGGGGACTTGTTGCTTGAACTCGACCCAGCGCTTGAAGAGATGGCTCTCAAAGAGGCGGAAACCGAAACCGCACAAGCCGAAGCCGAGTTGAAAGACGCCCAGCGCCGGCTGGCGATTGCGGTGAACCTGGCTGAGCGCGCGATTGGCCCGCAAAACACTGTCGATGAGCGCAAGACGGAAATCGACATCGACACTGTGGCGGTTGAGCGGAGAAAGGCCAAGCAGGCCAGCATCGCCGAACGGCTCGACCGACACTTGGTCAAAGCGCCCTACGCCGGGGTCATCTCGAAAAGAATGACTGAGGTTGGCGAGTGGGTGATCCCTGGTACGCCGGTGTTCGAACTCGTCGAAATGCAGGGCCTCCGCATCGATGTGCCGGTACCACAGCAATATTATCCTCAGCTCCAACACGGTGCCAATGTCACCTTAATGTTTGACGCCCTACCCGGCAAAAAGGTCCCGGCCACCATCGGCGCGTTGATTCCGGTGAGCGACCCCGATGTGCGAACATTTACGCTGCGCGTTCTGCCGACAAGCAAGGTGGAGATCACGCCCGGCATGTCGGCACGTGTCGCAATCGAGTTGGAGGCAGGTCAGAAAGGCGTTGTGGTCAGTCGCGATGCACTCGTTCGCTATCCCGATGGGCGTACCACTGTTTGGGTTCTTGAGACCGATGGTGACGAAACGACGGTGAAGGAGCAGCCTGTTGAAATCGGTCTTTCGTTTAAAGGACTGGTGCAGGTGCGGTCTGGCTTGAAAGAAGGAGACCGCGTTGTCGTTCGCGGCAATGAATCGTTGCGCGAAGGTCAATCGGTCCGGCTCGCGAGCTGAACGCGCCATGCGATGAAAAGGTAGGCTTTGCGTGTTTGAAGCGCTGATCCGACGCGGGACCCTAATTACCGTTGTGGCCCTCATCGTGTGTGTCGTCGGACTCGTGGCTGCTTGGCGCATTCCGGTGCAAATGATTCCGGACCTGGAGGTGAGGACCGTCACCGTCTCCACACGTTGGGCAGGTGCAACGCCGCAGGATATCGAAAAAGAAATTATCATTGAGCAGGAAGAGTACCTGCGCTCGACGCCGAGCCTGGAGCGAATCGTCTCGCGCGCATCCAGCGGACGTGCCGAAATCGAGCTGGAGTTCCCCTACAACATTGACCTCAACGAAACGCTCATCCGCATCAACAATGCATTGAGCCAGGTCCCATCCTATCCCGAGAACGTGGATCAGCCGCGCATATCGGCCAGCTCCTTCAGCGCTAACTCGTTCATGTACTTCCGGGTTTCACCGCTTCCAGGGAACCCGCGGCGCCTCGACATGGACATGATGTACGACTTCGTCGACGACAACGTGCGCACGCGAATGGAGAGCGTTCCAGACGTGTCGAACGTGCGCGTTGGTGGCGGTGCGGAAAAACAGATCCAAGTGCTCGTCAATGCAACAGCTCTCGCCGAGCGCAAGCTCACACTTTCAGATTTGCGCAGCGCCCTTGCCAGCCGCAACCGGGACACGTCGGGCGGTGAGGTCGAGAGCGGCAAGAGGCGATATTTGTTGCGCACCATCGGCCGCTTCGACGACTTGGAAGACCTAAAGGATCTTATCGTCGCACGCCAAGGCGACAGCATCATCAAGCTGCGCGACGTAGCCGACGTTCGCCTTGATCACTTCGAGATTCGCCAGAAGGCCTATGTCAACGGCGAACCAATTATCTTTTTGTCCGTGCGCCGCGAACCGGGCTCCAACGTGATCGCGATCAAGAAGGCGATCTTGGAAGTGGTCACAGAGATCAATCGAGACATTCTCAACCCCGCGGGTATGGAGCTTGAGCTGACCGCAGACGACGTCGTCTATGTCGAGGATTCGCTTAGCAACGTCTGGACCAACCTGTCGATTGGAGCGGTGCTTGCCAGCTTGGTCATGTTCCTGTTCCTGCGATCGACCCGCGCTACACTCATCGGAATCTCCGGAATTCCGATCTGTACGATCGCGGCCTTCATCGGACTGCTCGTTGCCGGCAGAACGATCAACGTCATCTCTCTCGCGGGCGTCGCCTTTTCGATCGGCATGACGCTGGACAACACGATCGTCGTGCTCGAGAGCATCGATCTAGAGCGCAGGCGTGGGTTGGACCGGTTCCGAGCCGCGGTTGAGGGCGTGCGCAGCGTTTGGCCCGCGGTCGTCGCCTCAACTTTGACGACGGTTCTCGTGTTCGTCCCGATTGTCTTCATCCAAGAGGAGGCGGGCCAGCTCTACTCCGATGTAGCCATCGCGGTCTCGTCGTCCATCCTGGCGTCGATGCTCGTGGCCGTCACGCTGGTGCCGACGGCCTGTGCCAATATCGATTTCTACAAGGGCAATGTCGCCGCGCTATCGACGGCAATGGACAATGGCCCAATCATTCGCGCCGTGAACTGGCTCCTGGCGAGTTCCATCCGCTCCATCATATGTGTCATCGTAATTGCAGGCGCGAGTACCGCCGTCATCTTCTTCCTCACCCCGCCCGCTGAATATCTACCCGAAGGCGATGAGCCCAAGGTCTTCGCCAGGATGAATGCGCCGCCAGGATACAATCTCGAGACCATGAATCGCATTGGGCAGCAGTTGGAGGCGGAGCTATTGCCCTTTGTCAACGACGATCCGGCCCGCTTCGAGCGCGGGGAGACGAAGGTTCCCGCGCTCAAGTACATATTCTTACACATCGAACCGGAGGGACTTCGCATCATTTCGGAGACGGTCGACCCGTCGTACATCGATAAGCTGATGGAGATCCTCACAAGCAGGTATCAAGACTTCGCCGGGATGCGTGCCTTCTCGTCGCGTGGCTCGATCATCACCAGCAACGATGGCGGAACGCGCAGTATCAACCTTGATATTTTTGGTCCCAAGCTCGAGGACATCTACGCCGTGGCCACTGCAGCCTACCGGCGTGCCGAGGAGGTTTTTGACAATCCGCGCATTCAGGCAAACCCGTCCACGCTGACGCTCTCCCAGCCGCTGATCGAAATTCGGCCCAATTGGGACCGCGCGGCCGAACTTGGCATGACGGCTCAGGATCTCGGGTTCACTGTGGCAGCACTTACGGACGGAGCGTTTGCGGGCTACTTCTACCTTGATGACGAGAAGGTCGACATCTTCTTTTTCAGCAGCAATAGGTTCGATACGCCAGTAGAGGCCATTCCGCAGCTTCCCGTTTACACGCCGCAAGGCACGATTGTGCCGCTGTCAGCACTGGCAACGATCAAGGAGACGGTCGATACCAGCAACATTCGCCGCATCGACGGCAAGCGCACGGTTACGCTCAACATCATTCCTCCCACGTCCATCGCGCTCGAAACGGGCGTCGAAATGGCTCGCAAACACATCATCGACTATTTGCGCCAGGCAGGGGAGGTGCCTGAGGGCGTGCGTATGAGCATCTCAGGTGCCAGCGATCAACTCGAGGCAACACGTGACGCGTTGATGGGGAACTACGTCGTCGCCATCGTCATCATCTATTTGCTTCTCGTGGCCGTCTTCACGCATTGGGGCTATCCGCTTCTGATCATGACGACGATTCCACTAGGCGTTGCCGGCGGACTCGTCGGGCTGCTCATGATGAACTGGATCGGCGCCATCCTTCCGGAGTTCGGGCTCAACCCGATTCATCAGTCGTTCGACATGATTTCGATGCTTGGCTTCCTGATCCTCATGGGGACCGTCGTGAACAATCCCATCCTCATCGTGGATCGCGCCGTCCACAATGTGCGCCAAGGCATGGGCGCCCGCAGCGCTGTCTCGGAAGCCGTCTCTGCACGCTTGCGCCCGATCGCCATGTCGACCATCACGACCATCTGTGGTCTCGCGCCGCTTGTGTTTATTCCAGGCGCGGGAACCGAGCTTTATCGTGGTGTGGGTGCCATCGTCCTGTTCGGCATCCTGGCGTCAGCTATCGTGACGCTGACGTTCCTGCCTGCGCTCACACTGATTGTGCTGCGCTTGACCGGACACACTGAGGCGCAACGCACTGCGCGCGAACCCGCCTCCGCCTAAGCTGGGACCACTGAGCAACACCTTCGCCATTGGGTGCAGAAGGGCAAGAGCGCGGCAAAACGCTCAATGACCATCCCTCATCGCAGCACGAATCTGTAATGTGACTTTTGACGTCTTTGAAAATAAGACAATTTTTTGATGATGGTTGTAGAGCCGTGTGTATAATAATGTGGCTGATTCGAGTGAGTGGGGGCATTTAGTTACTCTTCATTCTAGTTGCGTTCCTGATTCGATCGATCAATTCGCGCAGGCTGGGACCCTGGACGGGGGCCGCTTGCGGTTTAGTCGCGTCCAGAGTCAACGCAACTGGATCCTGATAAGAAAAGATGACGCCAAAGAGCATCAATTCGCTTCCCGGCAGCGTGGTCCCGATGATGCGGTACCGCGACTTGACGGGAAGTCTGGATTGGCTCTGCAATGCCTTCGGCTTTGATCGCGATTGCGTCGTCCGCGACAGCGACGGCGCCGTAATCTATGCCCAGCTCGTCCTCGGCCGGGGCATGGTGATGCTCGGACCTGTGGGAGACTCCGAGTTCGATGAGCTCATGCGCCAGCCAAGCGAGGTCGGTGGGACCGAAACGCAAAGCTGCTACCTGGCTGTCAAAGACATCGACCAACACTACGAGCATGCCAAGGCAGCCGGCGCGAAAATCCTGATAGAGCTGACGGAAGATGGGGCCGGGGGACAGGGATACTGCTGTCGCGATCCCGGTGGACATATCTGGAACTTCGGAACGTACGATCCGTGGGAGCACCGACCCGCGCACGATAGCTTGGGTGAGGAGGTCGCGGACGACGTTGAGCCCCTGCACGGTACTTTGGGGCGCATTGCTCGCACGTCCGCCCACATGGTGCTGGGCGCCGGCATCTGCGCGGTCGGCTTCGTTGCATTGTCGCTCAACGCCCCGCATCTCATCGACCGTGCCCAGTCGACGGTGCGCGAGCTGACCTATGCAGCGACCCGTGCAGAGAAATTGCGGCCGCAGCCCGCCGCTTGGACCCCTGGTGACGCCGCGGTGCCTGCCCCTATGGCAGCGGTGCAGCCCGGACAAGATAGTCGCCTAAGGGAGAGCGAACGCAAGCTGCAAGCAGCAGAGCGAGCAACGCGCGGCCAGGTAGAGCGCCTGCAGATTGCAGCGAACAAGCTGCGCGCCGCGGAGAAAGAGCGACGCATCCAAAACGAACGCCTGCAAGCAACCGAGCGCAAGCTTCGAGCCACGGAACAAGCAGAGCGCATGCAAGTGGAACGCTTGCAGGAAACCGAACACAGGTTGCGCGCGGCTGAAGAGGCCGGGCGCATCCAAGAATTGCGTTTAGAGGAGAGCCAAAACAAGCTGCGTGCCGCAGCGGAATCCGAACGGGACATGAGCGTGGCCCTCGCGCGCGAGCAATCGGCCAGGCAAGCCGCGGACGAGGCCCTTCGCCAAGCGCAACAGGAGCTAACGAGCGAACAGCAGGCCAGGGTGCGCGCCGAGCAGGCCGCGCTTTCCATGAGCGAGCAGCTCGCCCGCGAACGCTTGTCCGGCCGGGAGCGGGCCGACCGCCCACCCGCCAAGAAAGCGCCGCAGAAGCTCGCCGCACTGGAGCCACCCGTCGTCGACCAGGCAAAGATGCCATCGAGCACACCGCCGCCACCGACGAACAACGCAACGGCCAAACTTGCGCCCGTAGGCAAAGACGGCCAGCATTCCATTCCCGTTCCGATTAAGAAGGAGACGGAGTGGGAGGAATTTCGCGACGCAAAAGAGGCCGCCGAACGAGCGAATGCTGCAAAACGGGCTAGAGAAGCGCGAGCAAGGCGAGAGGAAAGAAGAAAGCGGGAGGCCGCCGAACGCGCCAGACAACGCGCCGCCAAACCCAAGCCCAAGCCCAAGCAGAAGACGGTGCAGAAAAAGGGTTGGCCTTTCAGCGAGTGGAATTAGCGCGCCAAGTCGTAGAGTGGTCCAGCGGCATACGTGCAGCAAATTGGCCGAAATCACGTCTTCTTGAGTGCCGCCAAAATATCTTCGATCTCCATACGCTTTCGAAAATCCGGGTCGACATAGCGCGCCACGATTTGTCCATCGCGACCGACGACGAATGTCGCAGGGATCGGCACGAACCACGATGAGGTGCCCTGGTATTGCTCAAGGCGAAGCCCGTGGGACAAATATAATTTTCGGACGCGCTCGCCAAGCCAGACCGTGAGACCCAGCGCCAATGCGTAGCTATGGCCGACGTCTGACAGGATCTGGAATGAATTGTCGATTCTTTCGCTTGCCTTGGATGTATAGGCCTCGGTATCCGGCATGATCGAGACAACGCTGGCCCCAAAGGACGCGATCTCTCCGAGCGCCTCATGAAGGGCCGTCAACTCGATGGCACAATACTCACACCAGTGCCCCCGATTGAAACTTATGACCGCAGGGCCGTTCTCCAAAAGGTCTTCGAGGTCGACAAGTCGGCCCGACGTATCCGGCAGGAGAAAGGGCAGCATCGCATCGCCGACCTGAGGTGCCTTGCTCCCCGCGTTGCCCGACTTGAGCCGATCGACCAAGTCATCATAGGCCTCTGCAAACGGCAGCCCGAACTCGCGCACTGCCGCGGAAAAGGCATCCATACGCTCACTGAGCGGTGCCTCCATCGCGCAGATTTGCTGGAATGCGTCTTCTAGACTTGTCGCCTTCATGTGAGTTTGCGCCGTCTTGGACCCTGTATGTGCACCCCCAAGCGCAATCGAACCTTAACTTGGAATCCGCGATCACCCAATGAAAAATGTACAATGTTCAGCATATCATCTACCCGCCGCCGCAGCTCCCTCTGACACAGTTACGCCCGTCAGCCTTCCGTGGACCTTGCGGCTCTCAGAAGTCTTGCTTGACCCAACTAAATGGCTGGACGCCAGCTACCCACCACCGATCCGGCAGCGCGTACGCCCCGAAGGACTGCGCATTCTGCACGAAGTGCTTAGTCGCAATAAGAGGTACTTTGGTATGCGATAAGGGGGACCTACGTATAAGGATAGTCGGCACACGGTCACTGCGACAATGGCGCTGACCGGACTTGTCCTCCAGGGCACTGAACACTCTTCTCTAGTCAGCGACCAAGCGCGCCCGTACCGACGCGCGCGCGAAATTCAAGACTGCAGATGGATGCTGTGCGAAAGGAAAATCCGCGTTTGCATGCGTGGGACACCAACGCGCGGATGGATGTGGCTGGGGCGGGAGGATTCGAACCTCCGGTACACGGAATCAAAATCCGCTGCCTTACCACTTGGCTACGCCCCATTATTTGGGAGGGCACCCTCTACACGGTGTTTCGGGTGCCCGCAAGGTGGTCTCAATTAGGCCACTGCGGCTTCACAACGAACAGGTTGGGTCTGCGGCCAAATTGCACCCAAGCGATGGAGTTGGCGCGGGACTAGCTCGGGGTTTCGCTTGTCAGAATCGCCACAGGAAAACGCTGTAAGAGTTCACCGACTGAGAGGCCGTCTTGGGCAATCGATGTGCTGTCGTCGATGACGTTTTTCCAAGTGCGGCCGCGAAGGTCTGGAGGCAGCGCGATAACCGTATCGGCCCAAACATTTCGGGGCACATGAGGTATGGCCTGTTGATCCAGAAGGCGCAGGCAGTGGCGTGGCGTGATCGCAATGACCGCACTTTTGTCCGAGACGCGTCCAAATGCCAGCACGTGCTCGGATGACGTTCCTTCAACACCAAGGGGAACATAATCTCCGCTCGCGAAGAGTTCCTTGGCGCGGGCACGCAGATTGAGGCCGGCTTGCACGAGGCGCAATTTGACGGCAGCGGAGCGCCACCCCGCTAGCAGGCTGCCCAGCTCGGCATCTTCAATCGTTTCCTGCAGCGCGCGGCGTGCGTCAAAATCAACGGCGCGCCGGTTGTCGGGATCGACGAGGCTAAGGTCCCATAGCTCGGTGCCCTGGTAGATGTCCGGCACGCCCGGGGCCGTGAGTTTGATCGCCGTCTGCGCAAGGCTATTGAGGGCACCCGCAAGAAAGACGGGCTGGCAGGCTGAAACGAAGTCGCTCAGAAAAGCTTGCGATCTCGTGGGGTCGAGTACCGCCTTCGTGAAGCGCTCTACCGCCTCTTCGTAGGCGGTGTTTTGCCCGGTCCAGGTGGTGTGAACCTTCGCCTCACGCACAGCCTTGAGCATGAACTGCGCCATGCGCTCCGAAAGTTCTAACAACCCCTTTGCATTGGTCACCTCGAGCTCAGGTGGCCAGGCGCCGGCAAGTGCCTGGTAGAACATCCACTCCACCTCCGGTTCTGGCACTACCAGACCTTCGGATTCACCGCGGAGGCCGGCATTGAGCGTCGTCCAACGGGCAGCGCACGCGCCCCACGCCTCCGGCATTTCACTTAGGGCATAAAGGCGCGCGCGCGCATCCTCCCCGCGTTTGGTATCGTGTGTGGAGGTGGCACTGAGCCCCGCAGATTGGCGGCGCAGGCGTTGGGCCATCGCCGTGTGGAACTCCCCCAAGGGCGCACCGAAGTGCTGGGGTTCGCCGCCAACTTCGTTGAGCGCGATGAGGCGGTTAAAGCGATAGAAGATCGTATCCTCAAGCGCCTTGGCCATAACCGGCCCGGTCGTCTGCTGAAAACGCAGCGTGAACTCAAGCGCCGAGCCCTGATCCTCCGGCGCCTCGAAATCAAGCTCAATCACACGCCGCAAAAAGTCGAGCGCCTCCTCGTCTTCAACCTGGCGCGTCGCCTTTGCCTTAGCAACGGCCGTTTCGAGGGTGGCGCGGTCCTCATCGCGCGCACCAGCCACGTCGACGTAGGTCCGATAGACCGGAAGTGCAGCGGCCAATTCGATAATCGCCCGGCGCAGCGTGTCGGTGCCAAGATCTCGTGTATGCAGATGGCGGTTAGCCAACGCGCCAGCCATATCCTTGAGGTGCTCAAGCTCGCCGGCAAGATTGCGAACGAGCATGCTCCGCTTTGCAGCGAGCACACGTTCATCGTAATCGCTCGCCTCCCCGAGGAAATTGTTGTACGCCGTCGTCATTGACGCTTCGCCGCGCCCATCGACCAAGAGTCCCGCCAGCGACCTGATGAACTCGTAGCCCGTCGTGCCGGCGACCGGCCACTCGCTGCGCAGATCCTCGTCGGGCCCAAGAATTTTTTCGACGACAAGGTAGTGCGGCTCATCCCCATCGAGCGCTTTCTGTAGACGCTCCAAGTACTCCTTGGGATCGGCAAGACCGTCGATGTGGTCGAGCCGTATACCTTCTACAGTTCCCACCATCACCAGCTCGGCGAGACGCGCATGAAGCTCCTCAAAAACCCGGGGGCCTTCGACCTTCAGGCCCACGAGGTCGGCAATCTCAAAAAAACGGCGATAGGTGAGCGCTTCACGTGCTGCCCGCCAATGAATGAGCCGCCAAACTTGCATTTCGTGGAGTTCGTGCAAGGCGCCGATGTCTTGGACGACATCGCTAAGGGCATTATCGAATGCCCGACGCATTGCAGGGTCCTGAACAGCGGACGCAAGCTCCGATTTCAATTCGAACGACGTCTCAGGCGTTGCGACCGCAAAGCGCCTCGCCCACTCTTCAAACTCTTCACCTTGCACACGTGTGAGCACCTGGGCGTATGATGTCGGGGTCAGAGGAAGCTTGAGCGCGCCGCAGGTAAACGTCAGGCCACCGTCCCGCTCATCAAAGTGAAGCCCAAACTGACCTGCCTCGAGTGCCGCGCCGTAACTGGTGCCCAACGCGGGAACAAGTAGCTTTGCAGCAGACCAGTCGATGTCGAAGAACTGAGCGCAGTCGCTGGCCGCGCCCCATTCGAGCACATCGCGCCAGTAGGGATTGTGCGGCGAGGCGCTCATATGATTGGGGACGAAATCGACAATAATGCCGATCCCGTGCGCACGCAGGGCCGCCACCATACCTTCAAAGCCCTCGTCGCCCCCCAGCTCGGGATCGATTTGGCGATTGTCGACGACGTCATAGCCGTGCGTTGATCCAGGCTCGGCGCGGAAAATGGGCGAAGCGTAAAGGTGGCTGATGCCGAGCCGAGCCAGATAAGGAGCCAACATCGCGGCTCGCTCAAACGTCATGCCATTGCGGAATTGCAGCCGGTAGGTGGCCGAAGGGGTGATCATCAGTTGCGCGGACGCTCCCGGGAGACGGCATCAGCAATTTCCCGGAACAATGGGCTCCGGTGGATTTCTTCCAAATCGATGGGCAACTTTCGCCGCCAATTGGGATGCTCATCTATGGTGCCTGGCAGATTGGCCTGCTCCTCGACGCCGGTCAAATCCTCAAGCTGCACGGCAACGAGCCGTGAGGCCGAGCGTGAAAGGAAAGTGTGAACGGCAACACTGATCTCATCCGGCAATTCCTGAGGAATGGACGACGTGCCGTTCAGGGCGCTTTCCATGCTTGCCGGCAATAGACCCACCCCCCTCAGTGCGACAAGCAAGAGCGCGCGGTCATTGACCCGGTCCTTTCGCATCTCCTCAGCATTCTCGGCCGATTGTGCACCAATGCGCTCTCGCCAGTCGATGTCCGTCCCGCGCCACCAGCCCTTGAGCGTAGGCAAATCATGGGTAGACAGACACGCAAGCGTCTTGCGGGCGTAGGCCTCGGGCCGGCGAAAGACCCCGTCTTGCTCTCGCTCGAAGTAGATAACGCGATAGCCTTGGATCTCCGCAGCACTCATCGCATCTCGGAAACCAGGTGGCACCGTTCCAAGATCTTCCCCAATTACGACCGTACTGCAGTCTTGTGAGACGTCAGCCAGATGCGCAAACATTCCCGCCGCCGGATAGCGCACATATGCGCTTGCTTTCGCACCAGCGTTGTTCGTAATCCAAAACAGTCGCACCAGCCCCATCGCGTGATCGATCCGGGCAGCACCCGCGCTTCGCATCAACTCTTTCAGCATCATGCGGAAGGGCGCGAAGTGCCGCTGTGTGAGGCCTGCCGGTGAGAAGGGCGCCAGCCCCCAGTCCTGACCCTTTTCATTGAAAGGATCGGGAGGTGCTCCGATGCGGGCACCACGCACGACCGCCCCCGGTTGTGACCAAGTGTCGGCCCCGTCAGGCGCCACGCCGACTGCGAGATCGAGGTAGAGGCCGATCCGCATCCCGGCCGCCTTGGCGCGCTCTTGGGCGTCGCGCAACTGACACGCGGCAACCCACTGCAGCCACGCATGAAAGGTGATCCGCTCCTCGTTCTCTCGTTCAAAGCGCCGGACGGCATGGGTGTCGTGGGATTGGTAGCGTACCGGCCATGAGTGCCAGCCGCTGTGATAGCCACGCGTACAAAGCGACTCTGAGAGCGCCTCGTAGAGGGCAAAGCGCGACAGCGCGGCCCCGCGCTCTTTGCGAAAGGCTTGGAACGCCCGAATGCCCTGGGCGCCCGCCTGCCGGCCTGACGTGCGGAATTCCAGATAGCAGCGCTCGAGCGCATTGCGCTTAAGGCGCGCGACCTGCTCGTAGTCCACCAACTCCGCCGCGCGCGCCGTTTTGGCCTGTGCCACTTCGGCCTTGCGTGGCGATGCCGTCAAATGATCGACCGCAATGTAGTACGGATTGAGGAACAACCGACTCGACGGCGCATAGGGACTGTAACGGCGCGCATCCGCAAAAAAGAGCGCGTGTAGCGGATTGACGCCCACGAAGTCGGCGCCCGTCTGGGCCGCCAGTTCGGCAAGCCGGGCAAGGTCTTCGAAGTCGCCGATTCCGCAGTTGCGCTCCGAGCGCAGGCCATAGAGCTGACAGGTGATACCCCAAGTGCGATTGTTTGCGAGCCATTCCGGCATGAAGCAGGGGTAGCCGGATGTATCTGTAATTTCGTCCGGTGCGACCTGCGGCGCGGCTTTGAGGGCCACATCAACGCTCTCTTTTGTCGTGGCATCGATACCCAGCGCGGCAAGCAACGAACGCTTTGCCTCCTCGCTCGTGACGCAATGCTCACCCTTCTCGCTGATATATGCAGGCTCAATCCCGTAAGCCTCGGCAAGACGGTCAAGCGCCTCACTCATTGTGTATCCTCGAGGAAGAGGACGACCGACCAAGGAAGCATGGTCCCGGACTTAAGCTTTGACCATGCCCCGTCCTCTGTTTCGAAGATGAGCTTTGCCGAACCGCTGATCGCGTCTGTGAGAACCGGTGGAACGGGCCAAGGCGAACCGTGGAGACTTGCGGCCATCGTCAATCGGCTGTCGTCCGCCACCGTCCATGAGACGGCGAGCCCACCATCTCCTGCCGCCAACACGCTCCCGGCATTTCCACCGATGCTCGCCAAGCGCGGTGCAATCTCACGACGCCTGGTGTCCAGCAGGTCGCGCACCAAGTCGAAGCGGGCGCCATGTGCCGGTTGTTCAACCAATGCCCAATCGATCTTCGAGGCTTCGAACGTGCTCAAGGCATTGGGATCGGGGATACGCTCGCGGTTCTTGGGATCGGCGAAGCTGCGCCACTTGCTAAACTCGTTGCGTCGCCCCTCGCGAACCTGGCGCGCAAGGTCACCATGAAAGTCGGTGAAGAAGCAGAAGGGCCGTGTTTCTCCCCACTCTTCGCCCATGAACACCAGCGGCACGTGCGGGCTGAGTAGCAAGACAGACAGCAGCGCACGCATCTCTTCTTCGCTCGTCAAGCTTGTGAGCCGTTCGCCGAATGCCCGATTGCCGATCTGATCATGGTTTTGCAGGAAGTCGATGAAGGCAAGCGGCGGCAGGCCGACACTCGGCTCGCCGCGCCTGGCGCCATCGCGAAATGGCGATGGATCGCCTTGATAGATGAAGCCTTGCGCCAACGCGCGCGCGATCTTGGCTATGGGATCGCCGCAGTAGTCTTGGTAGTAACCGTCCGTGTCTCCCGTCGCGATGACGTGTGCGGCGTGATGGAAATCGTCATTCCATTCGGCTGTATAGAGCCGCGGCTTGCCGTCGGCCCGCTCCAGATGCGTCACGTTGTTCCGGTCGTCTTCGGTTGTGAGATGGACCATCCGATCTGTGATCCGCCCCTTTACGGTCGTTGCAATCTCCTCAAGAAGCGTAGGACTTGAGTCATCGCGGATCTGGTCCACGGCATCGAGCCGCAGTCCGTCGAACCTGTATTCCTCCAACCAAAACAGAGCGTTCTCGATAAAGAACGCGCGTACCGGAGCCCGATCGTATGCAATCGCAACGCCCCACGGCGTTTGGCGTTGGGGGTTGAAGAAATCGGGGGCGTAACTGTGCAGGTAGTTCCCGTCGGGGCCGAAGTGATTGTAGACAACGTCGAGAAACACCATCAAGCCGCGCTCGTGCGCCGCATCGATGAGCTGTTTGAGTGCAAGTGAGCCGCCATAAGCGACGTGCGGGGCATACATAAGTACGCCATCGTAACCCCAGCCCCGATCGCCTGAGAATTGGGCGACGGGCATCAATTCCACAATCGACACACCGAGCTTCACAAGATGATCGAGTTTGTTCTCGACGCCTGCAAACGTTCCTTCAGTGGTGAATGTTCCTGGATGTAGTTCATAGATGACAGCCTCTTCCCAAGGCCGGCCGCGCCAGTCTCCCGATTTCCACGTGTAAGCGCGAGGATCGATCAGGCGCGAGGGGCCGTGCACATCTCGACGCTGCTCACGAGCCGCCGGATCGGGCACACGCATGCCATTGGGTAGGAGGTACATGTAGCAGTCGCCTATCGCGGCCCGGTCCGTCTCTACCTCAAACCAGCCATCTGCCGATCGAGTCATTGGAACTTTTTCGCCGCCTGGCACCGTCAAGAGGATCAGAGTGTCGAGAGCGGGTGCCCACAGGCGGAAACGGGCACCACCGCCCTCCAGCGGTTCTGCACCCCAAGTTCGGTCAAACGCGAATTGTGCAGCCATCACGCATCGGCCTCGAACAGGAACAGACTACGTGGTGGGAGCGTCACCGTTGAGTTTTCCGGAACTGCGGCTTCATTCGGTTCGACAAGTCCCCTCGCGGTGTCGACCAACAACTTCCAACTGGCATTTGCACGAACTTCGCCGAGATTGAAATCGACGTCCTCAAAGTGCGAACTCATGAGGAGCAACAATGGCGCATCGTTAGGGCCACACAATAGAACGCCGATGCATTTTGACAGCCCATTGTTCCACTCGGCTTGGCCCATCTCTTTGCCGTCTGGCCGAAACCAAGTGACATCCTTTGCGCCGTGGCCGTTTATTGGTTCGCCATGCAGAAAGTGCGTTTGGCGCAGGAGCGGGCGGCTCTTTCGCAATTCGATGAGACGTTTTGTGAAAGAGAATAGGGCCTCATCGCGCGCGTTGATGTTGCTCCAATTGAGCCAGGACATCTCATTGTCTTGGCAATAGGCGTTGTTGTTGCCGCCCTGCGTACGCCCGACCTCGTCGCCCATCAGGATCATGGGTGTGCCCTGAAAAAGCAAAAGCGTCACCATCAAGTTGCGGCGCATGCGGTCACGAAGTTCTAAGATCTTAGGATCGTCCGTCGGCCCCTCGTGCCCACAGTTCCAGCTGCGATTGTCATCATGACCATCCTGGTTGTCCTCGCCATTTGCCTCGTTGTGTTTCTCATTGAAGGAAACGAGGTCAGCGAGTGTGAAGCCGTCATGCGACGTAATGAAATTTATGCTCGACCAAGGCCGCCGCCCGCGCTGGTCAAAGAGATCGGCCGATCCCAAGAGGCCGTTGGCAATCTTGGGCACGCAGCCTTCATCGCCCTTCCAATAGCTGCGGACATCATCGCGGTATCGCCCGTTCCATTCCGACCAGCCGGGAGGAAATCCACCAAGACGATAGCCGCCTTCGCCTACGTCCCAGGGCTCAGCAATTAGCTTGAGCCCTGAAAGCGTGGGGTCTTGAAGCACGGCATCGAAGAAGCGCGCATTGCCTTCAAATTCCCGGCGCTCACGTCCAAGCGAGCTTGCAAGATCAAAGCGAAACCCGTCGACGTGACACTCCTCTGCCCAGTAGCGCAGCGAATCCATGATCATCTGCAAGACACGCGGATGAAACTGATTGATGGTGTTGCCGCAGCCAGTGGTGTCGAAATAGTACCGCTTGTCATCATCAAGCATGTAGTAGCTGGCGTTATCAATGCCGCGGAAAGACAACGTTGGTCCCAGGTGGCTGCCTTCGAGGGTATGGTTGTAGACGACGTCGAGGATCACCTCGATTCCGGCTTCGTGCAGCCGGTGGACCATGTGTCGTATCTCGCTGACGTCACCGCCGTTCGACGTATATCGGGGTGCGGGCGCGAAGAACCCGACCGTATTGTAACCCCAGTAGTTCTTCAGCCCCTTATCGACGAGGTAGCGATCATCGAAAAACGCCTGCACGGGCTGCAACTCGATGGCCGTGACACCGAGCTCGACCAGATGCTCGATCGCACGCGGGTGCGCCAGTCCCGCGAACATACCGCGCAACTTCTTGGGTATTTTGGGATGGCTGATCGTGAAGCCTTTGATGTGGGCCTCGTAGATGATGGTATCAGCCCAATGATTGGCCGGGCGCTTTTCGCCGCGCCAGGGAAACGGGGGCACCCAGCGGCTTTCTGCCTCAACGACAACGCACTTGGGCATGTAGCGCGCCGAATCGCGCTCATCGAAGGATAGGTCCGCTTTCTTGGAGCCGATTTGATATCCAAAGAGCGCATCGTGCCAGATCAGCTGGCCGTGCAGCTCTTTCGCATATGGATCGAGAAGGAGCTTGTTAGGATTGAAGCGGTGTCCTTCCTCTGGCGCGTACGGCCCATGGACCCGCAGCCCATAGAGCTGTCCAGGTTCGATTCCGCGCACATAACCGTGATAGACCTCGTCGGTATACTCGGGAAGTTCGATCCGCGCGGTTTCGCGTTCGCCGCTACTGTCGAATAAGCAGACCTCTACCGCCTCCGCGTTCTCTGTGAAGACCGCAAAGTTGGCCCCATTACCGTCACTCGTGGCACCCCTTGGATAGGGCAGCCCCGCCTCCACTTCGAAGACGTGCTTCTTCATTCGGCACCTTTAGGAAGAGCAATGCTCAAGAACCAGGGTTGCAAGCGGCGGAAGTGAAAGTGAGATGGAGTATGGACGGCCGTGGGCGGGAATGGCCTCTGCTTCAACGCCACCGAGATTACCGATGTTTGAACCCCCGTACCCGGCGCTGTCGGAATTGACACGTTCGATCCAGCGACCGCTATCCGGTACCCCGAGCCGGTACTCGTGGCGTGCGACAGGCGTAAAGTTGCAGACGACAACGACTGGATCGTCCCCAGGGCCACCTTTGCGCATATATGAAAGTATACTCTGGTTCGCATCGGATGCGTCGATCCATTCAAAGCCTTCCGGCTCGCAATCGAGCTGGTGCAGGGCGGGGCATGAACGATAAAGCTTATTGAGGTCACGCACGAGAGATTGGACGCCACGGTGGGAAGCATCTGCGAGGAGGTGCCAATCCAACGACTGGTCGTGGTTCCACTCGCGTTCCTGACCGAACTCGCCCCCCATGAACAAGAGCTTTTTGCCGGGATGCGTCCACATGAAAGCCAGGTAGGCTCTCAAATTCGCAAACTTTTGCCAGCGGTCGCCCGGCATTTTGTTGAGCAAGGACCCCTTGCCATGGACGACCTCATCATGACTGAGCGGAAGGATGAAGTTCTCGGAAAATGCATAAATGAGTCCGAAGGTTAGTTCATCATGGTGATGGACGCGGTGCACCGGTTCGTGACGCATGTAGGAGAGCGTGTCGTGCATCCAGCCCATATTCCACTTATAGCCAAAGCCGAGGCCCCCAGCGCTGACAGGCTGCGAGACTTGCGGCCAGGCCGTGGACTCTTCGGCAGCTGTGATCGAACCGGGGTAGTCGGCATACGTGCGCGTATTCAAGTCTCGTACAAAGCTCACCGCCTCCAGGTTTTCCCGACCACCATGGATATTGGGCAGCCACTCACCGGGTTCGCGGCTGTAGTCGAGGTAAAGCATCGACGCCACCGCATCGACGCGCAAACCGTCGACATGATAGCGATCGAGCCAAAATAGGGCATTCGACTGAAGGAAGTTGGACACCTCCCGACGCCCGAAATTGTAGATGAGCGTGTTCCAGTCCTTGTGGACTCCAAGACGCGGATCCTCGTACTCGTAAAGTGCAGTTCCATCGAAGCGCACCAGCCCATGGGGATCACTGGGGAAGTGAGCGGGAACCCAGTCAATGAGAACGCCAATGCCATGTTCGTGGCAGCGGTTTACAAATTTCGCAAAGTCCTCCGGCGGCCCAAACCGGGCGGTCGGAGCAAATAGGCCGATCGGCTGGTAGCCCCAAGAGCCGGTGAAGGGATGCTCGCTGATGGGCAGGAGTTCGATGTGCGTAAAGCCAAGATCGCGCACATATGGAATTAGCTCATCTGCAAGCCGGTCGTAGCTAAGAAAGCTATTCTCCTCGCCGCGGCGCCAAGAACCCAAGTGCACCTCGTAGATGGAAACCGGAGCTGACCGATCCTGGAGTCCACCGCGCTTTGCGATCCAATCGGCATCACTCCAATCGAACTTGGTGAGACCGTGCACCCGTGAGGCGGTCGACGGCGGTGCTTCTTGAGAAAAGGCAAACGGATCTGACTTCAGCGGCAGTTTGGCGCCATTGGCGTCCAAGATCTCGTACTTATAGAGATCAGAACGGGCGAGCCCCGGAATGAAGAGCTCCCACACGCCTGCTTCGTGGCGCTTGCGCATAGGGTGGCGCCGGCCATCCCACCCATTGAAATCGCCGATGACACTGACTCGGCGCGCATTTGGCGCCCAAACGGCGAAGGCAACACCTTCCACGCCTTCGAGTGTAATCGGGTGGGCGCCCAGCCTCTCATAAAGACGCCGATGGTTTCCTTCCGCAATCAAATGAACGTCCATCTCGCCGAGCACAGGTGGAAACCGGTAGGGATCATCTTCTTCCCACTGCGACTCACCGCTCTTAAAGCGAAGGCGATAGCCAAGCGGCAGCGCGGGCGCATCGATCACACCGGCAAAGAATCCCGCGTCATGTAATTTGTTCAAAGAAGCGATCGTGGCGCCGCCGGGCTCCTCGATCACATCGACCTCTCCCGCCCCCGGCGCGAACACACCGACGGCCAAACCAAATTCCGTGTCGCGCGGTCCAAGTATGGCGAAGGGATCGCCGTGCTGACCGGCGACAATCGCATCAATGGCCGGCCTTTCTGGCTGCCACTCGGCCGCCATGCTGCCAGCCCTTCCAGATGGTTTGCTCATGATGCCTGCCCTTTGCTGTCGGCCAAGAGGTCAAGAACGCTGCGAAGTGGAATCGACAGCCAAGCGGGTCTATTGGCCGACTCGTAGGCGATCTCATAGAACGCCTTCTGCAGTAGGAACAGATCAAGAAGGCTCTCTGCCGCTCGGTCGTCCTCTGGATAGGCCCCTGTGTTCTTTGCCACCGCCTTGTAGGCATCGATAAAATCGTTGGCGGCACGGTTGCGCCACGCCGTGGCGGCCGTGAGTACGCGATCGGGTAATTCACCGGTGTGTGCAGCGTATTGGTCGACAGCTGCCGATGCCGCATAATCCAAGGACCGCAGCATCCCGGCCACGTCGCGCAAGGGGGAACTCTTTTCCCTGCGCTCCTCAAGTGTTCGCCCTGGCTCGCCTTCGAAGTCGATGATCACGACGTCGTCTTTCGATACCAGCACCTGGCCAAGATGGTAGTCGCCGTGGATGCGGATCTTGGCACCAGAAGGCACGGCCTTAGCAATGGCGCTGATACGCTCCTTCAAGACGTTTCGCGCCTTCAGCAGGTTGTCGACATGATCTCTGGCCGACTCCGACAGTGAATCGCGCGCCGCTTCGAGCTGCTCAATGACTCGTTCTGCTTCCTCGCCCACTGTATGCGACCAGCGTTTGAGGTCATCGCCTGTAATGGGTTCGGCTGAAAAAGAAGGATCGGATGTGGGCGTTGCGAGCGCGCAGTGAAGCTCCGCCGTGCGCTCTCCGAGCCGAGTTGCGAGGTTGAGCGGAAAGGCGTCGAGTTGCTCCCAAAGCGGATCTTCTTCCTCTCCATCCTCCGGGATAAGCGCTATGTCTTCCAGTGCCCGGCCCAGCCCTTCGACCACTGCATTCCATGCATCGCCCTGGTTCTCAACGAACGCGAACGCGATTGCCAGCGCGGTCGGTTCTCCTGAGCTGGGGACGTACTCGGCGGCACCCAGATACGCGGGCGTGTTTTCATAGTGCGCGACTTCGGTCAGGAAGCGTGCAAGCTCGATCTCAGGCTGAACGCCAGCGCGGACGCGGCGGTACACCTTGAGCATCATGTGGTCGTCGACGATGATCGATACGTTGCTCTGTTCGGCCCCGACCGGGCGCACACCCGGCTCAGCGCTCAGTTGCTTCCATTGCGAGCTGTTTGAAAAGCGCACCTCTCCGTCTGGAGTTTGAACAGTTCGAGCATCCTGCATCGCAGCGACAAAGTCGCGCGCGAATTCTTCGTCTGATGCCGCATCAATTAGGCCGCCGACGCGCGCACCGGACCTCAGCTTTGCAAGCGTGAACGCGAGCTTCGGCGCACCCGGCCTCAATTGGTCGCTTCCCCACTTGGAGGCCAACGGCAGGAAGTAGCTTTGCGTCTCTCCACTTGGGAGAGATGCTTCACAGACGGCAAGCGGATATGTGCCATGCTGGCCGCTCAGCAACGCCAATTCGCGCAGCTGATATTGTACGTATGATGCGTCCTTTGCCGCGAACCACCTCTGGCGGCCAACAAACTCTGGTAGGATTTCCCGATCCATCAACCGCTTCTGGTGATCCGAAAAGAGGCTTTGCCAGCCACCGGTGATGACAAGCGTCAAGAACTCGGGTGCAACGTCAGGCGGCGCGATATGCCAGCGCGGCTCTTCTGCCTCGCTTGCCAAAATAAACCAATAGAAGCCATACGCTGGCAGCGTGAGCATGTAGGTCAATTCGCCGATCGGCGGAAAAGCCGAACTGCCAGTCAGCTCGACCGGCACTGCACCACTGAACTCGCGCAGATCAAGCTCAACGGCCTGTGCTGAGCGGGCGAGGTTAAATACGCAAAGCAATTTTTGGCCGTCGTGCTCGCGAACGAACGCAAGGATCTTTCTGTTGCGCGGATAGAGAAAACTCAGGCTGCCCCGGCCGAGTGCTGCGTGCGTCTTTCGGACTTGAATCATCCGTCGCGTCCAGTTCAGCAGCGACGAGGCGTCTCTTTGTTGTGCCTCGACGTTGATGGCCTGATAGCCGTAATTCGCATCCATGATTGGCGGCAGGTACAGCCGCTGAGGATCGGCACGCGAAAATCCGCCATTGCGGTCGGCCGACCATTGCATGGGCGTGCGCACGCCGTCCCGGTCGCCGAGGTAGTAATTGTCGCCCATGCCAAGTTCGTCGCCGTAGTAGAGAACTGGCGTCCCGGGCATGGAAAGCAGCAAGGCGTTAAGCAGTTCAATTTTGCGGCGATCGTTTGCCAGGAGCGGAGCAAGGCGGCGGCGGATGCCCAAATTGATCCGCGCACGACTGTCCGTCGCGTATGTATGCCAAAGGTAGTCGCGCTCGTCGTCGGTGACCATTTCAAGGGTCAGCTCGTCGTGATTGCGCAGAAAGAGCGCCCACTGGCATGCCTCAGGGATTTCTGGCGTCTGGCGCAGGATGTCGGTGATCGGGTGGCGATCCTCCTGCGCGAGTGCCATGTACATGCGCGGCATCAGGGGAAAGTGGAACGCCATGTGGCATTCATCGCCGTCGCCGAAATAGGGTCGCGTATCCTCGGGCCACTGATTGGCCTCCGCCAGAAGCATACGATCGGGAAACGCGTCATCGAGTTCGCTGCGGATACGCTTCAGGATCGCATGTGTCTCGGGGAGATTCTCATTGTTTGTGCCCTCACGCTCGCAAAGGTAGGGCACGGCATCGAGCCGGAGCCCATCGACGCCAAGGTCAAGCCAGTAACGCATCACATCGGTGATTTCTTCCAAGACCTGGGGGTTGTCGAAGTTGAGGTCGGGCTGGTGTGAATAGAACCGGTGCCAGTAATAGGCATTCGCCACCGGGTCCCACGCCCAGTTGGACGTCTCGGTGTCCAGGAAGATGATGCGCGTGCCGTCATAGCGATCGTCAGTGTCGCTCCACACGTAGTAGTTCCGCTCCGGCGATCCCTCGGGCGCTGATCGGGCCCGCTGGAACCACGGATGCTGATCGGACGTGTGATTGACGACCAGCTCTGTGATGATGCGAATGCCGCGGGCATGCGCTTCCTTCACGAATGCTTTGAACACATCCATGTCGCCGTAGGAGGGATTGATTTGGCGGTATTCGGAAATGTCATAACCGTCATCGCGGAGCGGCGAGGGGTAGAAGGGAAGCAGCCAGATCGCGTTGACACCAAGCGACTCCACGTAATCGAGGCGCTGCATGAGGCCCCCGAAGTCGCCGATGCCGTCTCCATCTGAATCCTGGAACGCCTTGACGTGAAGCTGATAGATGATGGCGTCCTTGTACCAATCAGCGACCGAGCGATCGATTTGCGGTTGAGCGGAATGCTCGATTTCCGCTGCGGCTGGGACCTCGATCGTCGGTTCTGACGCGTCGGCTGCACTCATGGTTTGCGAGCCTCGCTCACAAACAGCCGCCATATCGCATAAGGTCGTTCCGCCGGATCGAGCAGCATGTGTTGTACCTTGCCAGTCCAAGTGAAGCGTTTGCCGCTGATGAGGTCCTCGACATCGATCGAAGCATCATCGGTGAGCCCGAATTCCCATAAGGGAACTTCGAAATGCGCGGCCTGCGGGTTGTGCGGATCGAGATTGACCGCGATGAGAACAAAGTCTTCTTTGTCCGGCGTTGACTTGCCGTAGTAGAGGATCTGATCGTTCCAAGCGTTGTAGAACTGGAGATTTTCAAACTTCTGCAACGCGGCATGTTTGCGGCGAAGACGGTTGATGAGCGCGATGTCTTCGCGGATGTTGCCTTTGCGGTCCCAGTCCCAGGCCCGGATCTCGTACTTCTCTGAATCGAGATATTCTTCCTTGTTGGGGATGGCGCGCGCCTCGCACAACTCAAAGCCGTTGTATATTCCGTAGTTGCCAGCAAGCGTGCCCGCCAGAACGGCACGCGCCTGGAACCCGGCCCGCCCGCTCGTTTGCAGCGGAATGGGATTGATGTCCGGTGTATTGACAAAAAAGTTGGGGCGAAAGTATTCGCGCATCTGTGAGCGCGTCAGCTCGGTCATGTATTCGGTCAGTTCGTCTTTCGTGTTGCGCCACGTGAAGTAGGTGTAGGACTGCGTGAAGCCGAGCTTCGCGAGCCGCTTCATTGGTTTGGGACGCGTGAAAGCTTCTGCAAGAAAAATCACGTCCGGGTATTGGTCCAGGACCTCGCCGATCATCCACTCCCAAAACGGAAGCGGCTTGGTGTGAGGATTATCGACTCGAAAGATGCGCACACCCTTCTTCGCCCAGAACAAGACGATGTCGCGCAGCGCAAACCAGATTGAGGGAAAGGCGTCGCGATAAAAGTGAACGTTGACGATGTCTTCGTACTTCTTGGGTGGGTTCTCGGCGAACCTGATGGTTCCGTCTGGCCGCCAGTCAAACCACTCCGGGTGCTCTTTGATCCATGGGTGGTCCGGGGAGCATTGAATGGCAAAGTCGAGCGCAATCTCAAGTCCATGCGCTTTGGCCGCTCGGATTAGGCGTTCGAAGTCGGAAAACGATCCAAGTTCCGGGTGAATAGCATCATGTCCGCCATCCTTGGACCCGATCGCATAGGGGCTGCCGGGATCGTCGCGCGTTGCCGCCAGAGAGTTGTTCTTCCCCTTCCGATTGGTGTCTCCAACAGGATGGATCGGCGGAAAGTAGAGGACGTCGAAGCCAAGATCCCGAACATAAGGCAAGCGCGCGATGACGTCGTCGAACGTGCCATGCCGAGTGACGTCCCCCGACTGTGAGCGTGGAAACAATTCATACCAGGCACTGAAAGCGGCTCGCTCGCGGTCCACCCAAACCTGAAGCACCTTGTCATAGCGATTGAGATTGGTGCGCGGGCCAGCGCGCACGAACAGAGCCTGCGCCTCATCGCTCGTAAGCAGTCTTCGCTTTTCTGCCTCGACTTTTGCGCGTGCACACGCATCCGCCAGTGTTTGAAAACTACGCATGTCGGCGGCACTGGCGCGGCTGCCTGGCGCCATCGCCTTGTCGACAAGCTTGGCGCCCTCAATAAGTTCGAGCGCGATAGGAATACCAGCGTCGTGTTTCTTGGTGACCTCGTCCCGCCATGATGCATAGAGATCCCGCCACGCGACAATCGTGTATTCATATCGCCCATTGCGATCGAGCGGAAATTCCCCTCGCCAACGGTCGTTGCCGAGGAACCGCATTGGGGTGTCCACCCACGAGGGCGCGCCGTCCGATCGGGAGAGGAGTGCTGCATCAATCTTGTCGTGACCGTCGCAGAAGATGTCCGCCTCAACGGTCATGACGTCGCCGACGACACGTTTCACGGCGAAGCGGCCGTCGTCGATTTCGGGCTCAACACCCTCTATCGACACGCGTTTTTCTGCCAAGCGCGCAAGGTCGTTCTCGCCGGACCCAGCGCGCACGCCGTTCCCAGCCGAAACCTCTTGTTCGTCTTCCTGCTCGATCGTCGGATCTGGCATCAAATCCTCAACGTAGATGACGTGGCATTGGTTCCGTGTAGCCGCACTCATTTCACACAGCTGCTTGCGCAATCCGTCTTGTCTACGGCTTTGCTTTTCTTTTGTATTACATGAAATCCGTCAAGGCACGTCGCGGCAAATTTCGCCAAGCTATTGCCCTGCAATGTTGGCGTGAAGTTCGGGCGGCGAACCACCTTAAGGGCCGACTGGCCGTTGTGCCGAGCAATGCTCGTTGTTCGGAATGCTTCGGCCAGTGCCGTCGCAACACACCTAGAATGGCCGCGTGGAAGCCAGCATTACCTGATGCCGACAGGGCACCTCCATGCCCCCGGCCATCGACCGATTGCCCATCTGCACGCGCGCCACGGACGAGCAGCGTTCCGGCGCGCGCTTGCGGCTTGTGTGGCTGCCCGCTATAAAGCCGCCCTCGCCGGACGCATCCGCTTCTTGGACTGTCTCGGCGCTGTCCCTTAGGGCTGACGGTCGGGCGGAGCGTAGCGCAGCCTGGTAGCGCACTTGCTTCGGGAGCAAGGGGTCGGGAGTTCGAATCTCCCCGCTCCGACCAGTCAGCTCAAGAACTTAGAAATTCAGAAGGACATCCGCGACCCGTTTCGCGACCAGATACGTGTATGGATCGTCGCTTTTTCTTATCATAGAACTGCTCGCTCATCAGCGGCCCGGGAACAATCTGCGCGGAAAAAGGACTCGCAGTAAGCATAGAGCAT
>CAZUKP010000025.1:0-44385 GCA_964620915.1 uncultured Hyphomicrobium sp.
CCTATCTTCCCCGGAGTGATCCAAGGGGGGCGCAGCGCTCAGGGTCGCTGCGCCCTTCTATTTTTTTGCCTGGGAAGTGCCTCCAAATAGGAACCGGCAGCGACAATGGCGCGTTTGATTTCATGCTGCCGAGCCAGTACGGTTCGCGGCATCAATCCCTAAATTGCACCCGCGCAACACCATCTCCGGAGGCCCGAGACATGTCCTTCCAGCTGCCTGCCCTGCCGTACGCCTACGACGCTCTCGCGCCCCATATGTCGGCGGAAACCCTCGAATTTCATCACGACAAACATCATCAGGCCTACGTTGACATGGCCAACAAGCTTGTTCCCGGCTCGAAATACGAAGGCAAGAGCATCGAGGAGATCTGCAAAGAGGCTTATGCAGACAAGAACCAGCCCATCATCAATAATGTCGGCCAGCACTTCAATCACACCCATTTCTGGCAATGGATGAAGAAAGATGGCGGCGGCACCAAGATTCCGGGAAAGGTCGAGAGGCTCGTCACCGAATACGGCGGTCTCGACAAACTGCGCAGCGATTTCATTGAAGCGGGCAAGACCCAATTCGGCTCAGGCTGGGCTTGGCTTGCTTTGAAGGACGGCAATCTTGCTGTCATGAAGACCCCGAATGGCGAAAATCCGCTGATGCATGGTGCGCAGCCGATCCTCGGATGCGACGTCTGGGAGCACAGCTACTACATCGATTATCGTAACGCGCGCCCCAAGTACCTTGAGACCTGGTTCGACAATCTCATCAATTGGGAGCACGTCGAGGAAATGCTGGGCTAAGCCAAGCCGGCCCTCTAGCTTCGCTGAAACGGCAAGCGGCGCCTTCGCGAGAAGCGAAAGGCGCCGCTTTAGTTATTGGCAGCCGATCCTAGTTTGCGTTTTCTTCTGGAGCGGAATCCGGGGCGAGTGTGTCGAGATAAACGATAATCTCTTCAATCTGACTTGGCTCAAATACGAACTCGGGCATGTCAGGGTGGCCCGACACGATGCCCTCTGCCAAGGCCTCGGCCAAGTTCTCCGCGCGATAGGACTTTAGCACCTCACGAAATGGTGGCGCTTCGGGATGGGTGCTCTTGTCGTCGAGCCCAATGGCATGGCATGGCGCACAGTTATCCTTCACCAGCGCGTGGCCTTCCTCAACACCATTTTCGTTGTCATTCGACTGCCCGCACGCAGAGACTGCAAAGAATGCTGCCGCGACGGCAACCGCCGCCAGCGCTGCAGGCCTTGTGATTGATTTCATGGCACGCCCCCACACGCAATTGCTCTATGCGGGAGCATAGCGCACATCACGATCCTAATTTTGACGCCGCTCAATTCCGCTGCTCAGCGGCCCCGGATCGCCTTGGTAATAATGCTCTTGATCGTCGAAGCGATCATGCGGGAAAACGATCTTTGGAGGTCGCGCGTGACCATATCGCCGACGCCCTGACGGCGGCGTCCCGACGGCCCCTTCGTCCCCCCGAAAATCCCGTCAAGCCAACCCCCACCTGAGCCGCCTGCCTCTTCAGGTGCTTTCTCCTTTGCGCGAGCAGCAAGGATTTCAGCCGCACTTTCGCGGTCTTGGGCCTCCTCGTAGCGGCCATAAAAAGGGCTCGCCTTAATGAGGTCGCGGCGCTCACTTTCCGTCAGCGGCCCGATGCGCCCCGTTGGCGGGCGGATCAGTGTGCGCTGAACGATCGAGGGCTCGCCCTTGTTCTCCAGCATCGACACAAGCGCCTCGCCCACCTTGAGCTCGAGGATGGCGCGCTCGGTATCGATCTCTGGATTGGGGCGGAAGGTCTCGGCGGCTGCTTTGACAGCGCGCTGCTCTTTGGGGGTGTAGGCGCGCAGCGCATGCTGCACGCGGTTACCGAGCTGCGATGAGATGGAGCCTGGCACATCAAGCGGGTTTTGCGTGATGAAGTAGACGCCGACACCCTTCGAGCGCACCAGCCGGGCGATCTGCTCAACGCGATCCATCAATGCGTCGGGCGCGTCCTCGAAAAGGAGATGCGCTTCGTCGAAGAAGAACACGAGCTTGGGCTTGGGCTGATCGCCGACCTCGGGCAGCGTCTGCCACAGCTTGGTCAGCATCCAGAGGAGAAACGTCGCATAAAGCCGCGGCTTTTCCATCAACTTGTCGGCGGCCATGATGTTCACCACGCCACGGCCGTCAGACGAGGTGCGGATGAAGTCCCAGATGTCGAGCGCGGGTTCGCCGAAGAAGTGATTGGCCCCCTGCTCCTCCAGAACCAGCAGCCGGCGCTGAATGGCACCCACCGACGCACTCGAGACATTGCCGTATTTCGCAGACAGCTCCTTGGAGCGCTCGGCCACGTTGGTAATGATCGCGCGCAAGTCAGCCAGATTGTAGAGCGGGAGCTTCTCGTCGGCGGCGACCCGGAAGGCCACGTTGAGGACCCCCTCTTGAACGTCGTTGAGCTCCAGCAGGCGCGAGATCAACAGCGCGCCCATATCGGCCGCCGTGGCCCGCACCGGATGCCCGCTCTCGCCGAACACATCCCAAAAGACGACAGGCGAGGCGCCGTATTGGAAATCCTCCAACCCCACGACCTCGGCGCGCTTTTGCACGAAGTCCTTAGGCTCTCCCTTTTCGGCAATGCCCGACAGGTCGCCCTTAATATCTGCTGCAAAGACTGGAACGCCGGCGCGCGAAAACCCTTCCGCCAGAATTTGAAGCGTCACGGTCTTGCCCGTACCGGTGGCCCCGGTGATCAGGCCATGCCGGTTTGCCAGCGCCAAATCGAGATACTCAGGCTTGACGCTCTTGCCGACGAAAATCTTGCCGTCCTGCAGCACCGACTGGCTCATGATTGTCTCCGAATTCCCCATCCCCAAAGGCAGCGACCCGTCGCGCCCGTACTCAGCCCGTCTTGGCACGGAAAATGGGGATTCGGAAAGGTCAGTTGCATGGCCGACTTGGGGAAAACTCTTATGCCGCAACCAGAAGGATAGCCCCGCGCCGTAGCGACGCTGGACCCTCAATACGTGCGATTTGCGGGTGCGCAATCGTGTCGTAAGCGACTATAGAAGGGCCCTGAAACGCACCAGATGGCCCGCCCGCACGCTTCAGGCTGCAAGGACTCCTCCAAGAATGGCAGACCCCACGACCAAAACTGACTTTACCAGCGGCTTTGCCCCCGCCACCTACGATGAGTGGCGCAAGCTCGTCGAAAAGGCTCTCAAAGGTGGCGATTTCGACAAACGGCTCGTCAAACACACCCTCGACGACCTGAGGATAGAGCCCCTCTATGCACGCGCCGATGCGACGGCCGAAGCCCAAAACGCGGTGCCAGGGCATGCGCCGTTCACGCGCGGAACGAAACCACAAGCAGCGGGTCTGGGCTGGTCGATCCACCAGCGCGTGAGCGAGGAAGACCCGAGCACGGCCAATAAGGTCATCCTGGAAGAACTCGAAGGCGGCGCCAACGGTGCTGTGCTGCAGATTGCAGGGCCCGGCCAATTCGGGATCAAGGCGGCAAGCGCCAGCGACATGGCGACGGCGCTCACCGGCGTCTATCTCGACATGGCCCCCATTCAGCTCAAAGGCGGCATCGCTGGCCTTGGGGCCGCCCAGCACTTCGTCGGTGCGCTTGCAGCGCTCGGCAGCAAGCCTGGTACGGCCGGCGCGTTCTTGAACGTCGACCCGCTCGGAACGCTTGCCCGCTTCGGAACATCCTGGGCGCCCTATGAGACAGCGCTCAAAGAGACCGTCGCTTTCGCAGCTGAGACCCGCAAGAACGAGCCAAATCTCAGCTGCGTTCTGGTCGACGCAACGATCCCGCACGAGGCTGGAGCGAGCGAAGCCTTAGAGCTGGCCTTTCTCGCCTCATCGCTGGTTGCCTACTTGCGCGCATTCGAGGCGGCCGGCACCGCACCCGATGAGGCGCTCGGCACGATTGCGTTTGCCGTCGCGGCCGACACAGATCTCTTTATCACCGCTGCCAAACTGCGCGCCGCGCGACGGCTCATAGCGCGCATCGCAGAGGCCGCGAATGCTTCGGCCCCGCACATGCACATCACCGCGGTCACGTCGGAGCGCATGATGTCGAAGCGCGACCCTTGGACAAATTTGTTACGCACCACCGCGGCCTGCGCCGCCTCCGTCTTCGGCGGCGCGGATGCCATCAGCGTTCTACCCTACTCTTGGGTCATCGGCGAACCCGACAGCCGAGCGCGGCGCATTGCGCGCAACACGCAGCTCGTGCTGCAAGAAGAGTCGTCGTTGGGCCGCGTCGTCGATCCCGTTGGCGGGTCCTGGTACGTCGAGAAGCTGACCGACGAACTTGCTCAAAAATCCTGGGCTGTCTTTCAAGACATCGAGGAAAAAAGTGGGGCCGCGCAAGCGCTGGCCTCCGGCTTCCTTCAGGACGAGATTAGCCGCGTCGCGGACGAACGCGCAAAATCGGTAGCAAAGGTGTCGGTACCGCTTACAGGTGTGTCGCTGTTTCCCACACTTGCCGACGACGGCGTCAGCGTCTCACCGCATCCCGACGTCGCACCCGTGTCAGGCGATCAAGCGGTTCGCCCCTTGATCCCCCACCGCCTCGGCGAGGCATTTGAGGAATTGCGCGATAAGGCCGACGCTGCGTTCGCCAAGACCGGCCAGCGCCCAAGAGTCTTCCTGGCCAACCTCGGGGCCATCGTCGACCACAACACCAGATCAACGTGGACTTGGAACTTCCTTGCCGCCGGTGGCATCGACGGCCTCAACAGTGACGGCTACGCGGATGCCGGAGCCGCTGCCGCCGCATTCAAGGAGTCGGGTGCGAGCGTGGCGTGTCTGTGCTCTTCTGATGAAATCTACGAGAAGGAAGGCGAAGCTGCTGCTAAGGCTCTCAAGGCGGCTGGTGCCAAGACCCTCTACATGGCCGGGCGTCCCGGCGAGAATGCTGCTGCATTCGAGAGCGCAGGCGTCGACGGCTTTTTCTTTGCCGGGCAAGACGAGGTTGCTAAGCTGCATGAGCTTCACAAGGCTCTAGGCATCGCCTGATCGAATGCAATCAAACGTAAAGGCAAGGACAGGGCGCATTCGATGGCCGTTCTCCGCTTCCTCTCTGGTGTCTTCGCGCTTATCGCGGTGGTCGCTCTTGTCTCCGACGCGACGCCCGCCATCAACGGCACGGGGCCCTTCGTTGCGTCCTCGATCGCGGGGTATTGGCGGGACTTTGCACCAGCCTCTTTCGACTCAGCTGGACAATCCGTTTCGGCGGCGACCTTCCCTTGGGTGTGGGATCCGATCTTGGTGAGCGTGATGACCCTGCCGACATTCGCACTGTTCGGCCTGCTGGCGTTGCTCACTGGCTATCTCGGCCGGCGACGCCACGAGGTGAAAGTCCACGTCAACTAAACCGGCTCACCTGCTCACCGACGCGCTAGTTACCCGGAATGATCAGGTTGATGAGACTCGTCAGCGCTGGCGGTAGCCCACTGCTCGGCGGAAAGATAATGTCGAGCGCAATTCCCACAACAACCAATGCAACAAGAGCCCAGATCAGCCACATCATCCAGCGGTGATGCGACTTGTTGAGGGCTTCGATCTCCGTTTCCTCGACAGGGCCCTCGGCCTCGTCGATAATCTCCCTCTTAAGACCGAGGTACTTCTTTTGAAACGAGCGGCGCACGTTTCCCATGTCGGTGACGCACATACCGGCGCGCTCAGCAATCTGCTCGGCAATCTGCGGAAACGGAAAGCTCGGGTCCATGTTGCCTTCGCTGACATAACCAAGTTTGACCGTGCTGCCGTCTTTAAGGATGAGGCGCGCGCCCCTCAACAGAACGGGCGTGAGAACTCCGCCATAGATTTCACGGCGAGTCTCAACTGTCATGATCTGGTCATAAGGAACCTCGTAGCTCTTATAGCTCAGCATCGGCGTGGCCCCGCGCCCAGAGGGCAAGCTCATCTTCACCGAGGTGTCGCCGAGAACGACGCGAGCACGCAGCGCATGCATGAGTTCCACTAGCAGCAGAAACATGATGAAGGTGAAACCCAACGCAAGGACAAATAGCCCGATCGTGCCTTGCCAGTAGCCTTGCGACAGACGCCAGAACAGCATGAAGGGCAGGCTGATATAGAACGGCAAAAGGATCAGAAAGACGAATGCAAACGCTGTCTTATGAATCCCGCTTGCCGCGTAGGTGGTGCGCAAGGGCCGCGGCTTCATCTCGTCGTTCATGCGCGGGATCGCGGCAGAAATGGCATCAGTCATCGGCTACGTTTCCCTCACTGGTCTGCCCATTTGGCTTCTCACGTACTATATCAGGACCGTGCAGGTTCCAAAGCCCCGGTGACAGCCATGCTCTTTTCTCAAAAGAAGACCCAACTCCCCACATCCGAAACGGCGCTGCCTGGGCGGCCCGATCCAATCCCCACGGCAGAGGAGCATCACATTTTCTCCCGGCCACTCAAAGGGCCATACCCCGATGGCTCAGAAATGGCGATGTTTGGGCTAGGGTGCTTCTGGGGTGCGGAGCGAATATTCTGGAGCCTAGGTGATGGTATCTGGATCACCGCCGTCGGCTATGCGGGCGGGCTCACGCCCAACCCGACGTATGAGGAAGTCTGCTCCGGCCTGACGGGGCACAACGAGGTGGTCTTCGTCGTCTACGATCCCAAGCGCATCAGTTACGAGACGTTGCTCAAGACGTTTTGGGAAAGTCACGATCCCACGCAGGGCATGCGGCAGGGCAATGACGTCGGCACGCAGTATCGCTCAGGGATCTACACCTTCAGTGATGCTCAGCACGCCGTCGCCGAAGCCTCAAGAGCGAAGTATCAAGAGATGCTCGCGAAGAACGGTTTCGACCAAATCACAACGGAGATCGTTCCGGCGCCAGCGTTCTACTTCGCAGAGGACTACCACCAGCAATATCTCTCGAAGGTGCCGCATGGCTATTGCGGTCTCGGCGGGACGGGCGTGTCCTGTCCTCTGCCTACGGGTGTGGCTGCGGACTGATTGGGTGCGAAAAGAACCTACTCTTTCTTCGCCGTCTTTTTAGTTGCCAGTTTCGGCACCGGCAGCTCCTCGGCCAGCACTTCTATGTCGGGGCTTTCGAGAACCTTCCGGCACTCATTAGGCAGTTGCGCCATCGTGATCATGCGCCGCTCGCTGGGTGGAATCCACTTGGACGGTTCATCCGTCGGCTTCGGCTTGTTCTTTAAGGACGCTTTGATCGACTTCAGCCAATTGTCGACTTCCTTGCCGCAGCCGTCGCCACCACCGACAGGATTCTGTGCGCGGCAGCCGCCATTCGGACAGTATATCCGGATATGGAAATGATAGTGGTGGCCCCACAGCGGGCGGACCTTTGAAAGCCACTCCCGGTCGTCGCCGGCCCGTTCGCACAGCGCCTTCTTGATCGCGGGATGCACGAAGATACGTTGCACCTCTTTGTATTTCGCAGCGCGCTTGATCAGCGCGACATGCTTGTCAGTGAAGACCTCGGTGTCAACGGCAAGGCTCGTGGAATCCAACATTGTTTTGGCGGATATGTCTTCGCGTTCTCGATAGGTCAATCTGCGATCCGGCATCGGGTTGAGCCAGATGTCGGCATCCAGACCGACTTGATGGCTGGCATGCCCGGTGACCAACGGACCGCCGCGCGGCTGTGCGATATCCCCGATGAGAAGTCCCGGCCAACCGTCGTACTTTTGCGCCTCGGTCCCCAACCGCTTGACGAGAGCAATCAGCTTCGGGTGCCCCCACTGGCGATTGCGGGACAGGCGCATGTTCTGCCAGGCCGGACCGTTGTCAGGCAGTTTCACACCACCGGCTAGGCAGCCCTTTGAATACCAGCCGATTGCTCGCGGTCTGAGATCTGCGGCAAGTTGCTTTTCGGCAAAGAGATATTTGGCAACTGCGTTTTTGTTGTTCTTTTTTCTCTTTTGGTAGTCGGCTGCGGCCTTGGCCAATTTGTCCTTGCTGAGTTCGGGCTTGCGCGTGGGACCTTCTGTCTCTTGCATAGGAATAGGCACGGCGAATTTTTGCGCTAGAACCGGGGCCGGGATCTTCAGCGGTTCTTCAGCCGTGGTGATGCCGGGCCAAAGCAGCGCGGTCGCCGCTACACCAGCAGCAAAACTAAGATTTCGGACCGTGCGCATCGCATTTCCCCGTTAGACGATGTACTGGCGCGATACTAAACTTCTTGGCCCAAATTGCGACCTTTTGGTCGTCCCGAACGGGAACCGCTGTGCATTTGTGACAGGGCAATGCCGGTTCGGACCTTGCGTACCAGGTGGGAATTGAGGGTGCCAAATGCCCTTGCACAGGGCATGCGCTCAGCCGATGAGGAGAGATGATCCCGATTCTGACGCTCGGCCCTGTGGATGCTCCCGTCCACATTTTGCTGGCACACGGCGCCGGTGCCCCCATGACCAGTCCGTTTCTTGAAAAGGTTACGGGCCTGTTTACCGAGCGCGGCCTGCGGGTGAGCCGCTTCGAATTCGCTTACATGGCCCAGCGCCGCGAAGGCGGTTCACGCCGCCCGCCACCAAAGGCCGAAAAGCTCATTCCTGAATACCTCAATGTCGTCGCCCAGGTACATGACACCGAGCCGGCCGGCCAGCCTCTCTTGATCGGCGGCAAGTCGATGGGCGGGCGCGTCGCCAGCTTGTGTGCGGATGCGCTATTCAAAGATAAGCACATCTGCGGTCTTGTCTGCCTGGGCTACCCCTTTCACCCGCCGGGCAAGCCCGACAAGCTGCGAACCGTCCACCTGGAAGACATGCAGTGCCCGGCAATTATCGTGCAAGGCGAGCGCGACCCTTTCGGCGCGCGTAGCGAGGTCGAATCCTATCGGCTTTCGCCACGCATTTCGTTCACGTGGGCAGGCGACGGCGATCACGATCTGGGGGCCCGTCGGGGAAGCGGCTTTACGCGCGCAGGCAATCTTGCCGCTGGCGCAGACGCCGTTGCCGCGTTCGCGCTGAAGTGCGCCAAGACAAAGAAAAGGGGCACGCGTTAAGCCCGCGCGCCCCAGCTTGAATTAATGGAGTGGCGACGCCGGAGGACTTCAGCCCTGGTCGCCCTCCTCGTCGTCGTCATCATCGGCATCGTCGTTGTCATCGCCGTCATCATCATCGTCGTCGTCATCATCGGCGACGGCGTTGTCAGCGGGGGCGGCGTTGCCGGCGGCGGCGGCGTTGTCGGCGGGGGCGGCGTTGTCGGCGGCTAGTACCTTTTCGATGTTGGCGATGCCGTCGTTAAAGATGCCATCGATCGCCTTGCGCGCTTCTTTGTCATCTTTGCCATCGGCGGCATCATAGGTCGCAGCCCAAACGATGTTGACCTCGTCGAGGTCGTCATCATCGGGCACGATAGAGAACTGCGCCTGATAGTTTTTGACCGGCAACGGACTTTCGACGATCTCGTAGCGGTAGCTTACGCCCGACGTGTCGACGAGCTTTTCCTTGATCTTTCCGCCGTCGGCGAGCGTCAGCATGCGGTACGTCGTATCGCCCTCCTTAACCTCCTCGCAGTCAGTGACCGCAAGATGCCAGTCGGCGATCGCGCACCAGTCGCCGAACCGCTCCCAAAGGGCGGCGGTTTCCTCAGGAACTTTTTCGGGGTCAACATTGACCTCCAGCTTCTTGCCGGAAGTCAGGCTTGCCGCGTTGACCGTTCCGCTCAAACCCGCAAGCGAAAAGGAGACCGCGATGGCCAATAGAAGCGCCTTCTTCATTCGTTCACTCCTTAAGGGCGTCCAAAGCCCATTCTTGTGTCTGCACCGCGCCCGCCGTCGCGAAGCGGCTGTTATAGTGTAGCGGATCGCCTGGCAATAACGCGATCCCATTCGTGGGTCCTGTCACAAGATATTTATCCCCGGCCTGGCCGGGACCTTGGCGAGTGCACCGCGCAGACGGGATGCGCGGTTAACGCACCGGCCACGGCAATCGGGCACAATAGGTACATGCTGGGGCGCAATTGGGACATGTCGGCCGTGAAAAACGCCCTTTTCAGAGGGCGCGAGCCCCCGCCCGTCGCTGCCATCGCCCGATTGCCAAACTACTGCTGGCTGATTGTCGGAGTCGTCTCCATCGGCGCCTTCATGGGCCAAGTCGACGCCAGCATCGCTCAACTCCTGCTGCCGTCGCTGGAACATGCTTTCGGCACGACGCTGAGCTCCGTGAGCTGGGTGGCGGTCGCCTATCTTCTCACCATGGCCGCCATGATGCCGATCTTTGGACGGCTATCCGATGTGGTCGGCCACAAACTTCTCTATGTCGCTGGCTTTTTGATCTTCGTCCTCGGCTCGGGCATCTGTGGATTTGCACCTAATCTTCCTGTCCTCGTCGCATCGCGCGTCCTGCAAGCCATCGGTGCAGCGCTCCTATCTGCCAACAGCGTCGCAATCATCGTGACTGCCGCCGGACCCGAACGGCGAGGGCGGGCGATCGGCATTCAAGCCGCTGCGCAAGCCGTAGGTCTGTGCACGGGGCCGGTGTTGGGTGGTGTGCTGCTCGATGCCCTGGGTTGGCAATGGGTATTCTGGATCAATGTACCGTTTGGGCTCTTAGGAGCGCTCGCGGGATGGCTCATCCTTCCGCAGACACCCAACCTTGCCAAGGACCAGCGCTTCGACATGAAAGGTGCGCTCCTCCTGGGCCCAATGCTGACAGGGTTCATGATCGTCCTGAATGAAGGACACGCCTGGGGCATCACTTCCCTGCCGCTCCTCGCTGCGTTGGTGGCGAGTGTTTTCCTTTTCATCCTCTTTGTGAGGACCGAAACCCAGGCGACAGCACCGCTGCTCGACCCGCGGCTATATCATCAACGGTCATTCACCCTGGCAAACGCCGGCAGCCTGATGTCCTACGCGCTATTGTTTGGATTGATGCTGCTGATGCCATTCGTCTTTGAGCGCGGCTACGGGGAAAGTCCCCTGGCAGCGGGTCTCCGCCTGTCGATCATCCCGATTGCTGTTGGCCTTTTGGCGCCCGTAGGCGGCATTCTTTACGATCGCCACGGGCCAAGACTCCCGACCGTAACGGGCATGTTGATATGCCTGGCAGCACTGGCGGCGTTGTATGCGGCAATGCAGGGCGCACGCACCGACCTTTTGACGATCATGCTTGCACTCGGCCTATTCGGGGTGGGGCAAGGGTTGTTCACGCCCGCCAACAGCAGCGCAATTATGGCGGCCGCTCCATCGGACTTGACTGGTGAAGCGGGCGGCATACTCAACGTGACGCGCGCATTTGGCATGAGCCTTGGCATCGCCAGCGCATCCACTGTGCTCTCATTGCTTATGAAGTCGTGGTTCGGGGCAAGTGGCAGAACGCTAGACGTCGACGCGCTCGAACTGCTCGCCGCGGGCCGTGGCGTTATTCTTCTTTTGATGCTCTTTGGATTGGCCGCCGTGGCCGCCACAGCGCTCGCGCCTGCCCCTAAGTCAGAAACCACGGACGGTATATCGCAGCCCTAGCTCACTTGGCGGCGCGACGCACATCGAAACCGAGAAGCGTCAGGCTGAGGCCTTGCAGCGCGAGCGAGGCACCCACAATCGCCCCGAGCGTCCAACCGGCCGAAGAAGGCAAGTCAAACAGCACGAGGAAACCAGCAAACAGCGAGATTGCCGAGGTGATGATGAGCCACTTGCGCCCACTCCATTCGACGAGGCTAGTGCTGACGAGAAGTCCCGTCGCACCTTGTACAACCAGCATCGCACCGACAATGAGAGTCAGCGAAACCAGCCCAAGGGTCGGATAGACAAACATCAAAATACCGCCGACGACAAACAGAAGTCCGCCGAACATCTGCCAGACTCGCCCCTCCCACTGCGTCGAGGTCCAGCCATGAACGAGCTCTAAGACCCCGGCAACGATGAGGGCTGCCGCAATCCAAATCTCGGTCGCGAGCGAAGCCGTGATGATCCCGAGTGGCACGGTTAGGATCACTCCCCCAAAGAGCATCAAAATGATCCCCAGCGCCATCAGCCATCCCCAGCTGTGTTGGAGCTTGTCGCGCAGGCTATCGATCATGCTCATGAGACGTGCTCGCCACCGTTTCCCGTTCGGTGAATTTACCTAACACAAGCACCGACACTTGTCTGGCAATGCTATTGGCGTGTCCTCAATCAGCCGCCGGCAGGCCTAGGGGCTAAAGACCAGAGCGATATAGGCGAAGAACAAAACCATGTGGACGCCGCCGAACAAAACATTTGTCGGTACGCCGGAAAACGTCATCTGAGCGACAAACAACGTCAAGACGAGGAGTATTGCCTCCACGTGACCGAGACCCAGTTCGAGGGGCAGGCCAGTAAAGACGCTGATCGTTAGGACGACGGGGACTGTGAGCCCGATCGTGGCCAGTGCCGATCCCAGACTGAGGTTCACCGAACGCTGCATTTGGTTGCGCGCAGCGGCCTGGACTGCGGCAACACCTTCCGGAGCCAACACCAAAATCGCGATCAAGATGCCGCCGAGCGCTGTCGGCGCCCCGAGCTGCTCTATGCCGAAGTCGAGCAATTTCGCCAGTGGCTTGGCCAATAGAACGACCGGCAGAAGCGTGATGAAGAGCAAAACAGCGTGATAGGAGGCCGAATGTGTCGCCACGTGATGGGGCGCCTCGAATGCCGTCTGTGGCTGGCCGCCCGAATTCGCCTCTTTTGGCTCCAAGAAGAACTTGCGATGGCTGATGGTCTGGATCAGTAGGAACGAGCCGTAGAGGAGCACAGTCAGGACGCCAAACACGATCGCTTGTTGCGGCGTAAATGTCGGGTCGGCTGTCGACTGCGTAAATTCCGGAACGATCAGCGCAATCACGGCCAGGGGAGCAATGACGGCGAGAAAGGCGGTCGCTCCTTCCAGATTGTACTGTTGCTGGCCGTAACGGAGCGCGCCAATCATCAGTGTCAACCCAACCATGCCGTTCATCACGATCATCAGGATCGCAAACATTGTCTCACGTGGCAGCGTCGGATTGGGTCCTCCGCCCAACATGATTGTCGCCATCACGGCAACTTCGATGCTGATGACCGAGATCGTCAAGACAAGCGTTCCGTAGGGCTCGCCGAGTAGCTCAGCGAGCGCTTCGGCATGGCGAACAACGCCGAACGCACACCAGACCATCACCCCGAATAGCCATACGAGCAACGTTGCGAACCACGCCATGTTGCTCAAATCGTAAAGCCAGTCCTGGCCAACTGTAAAAAATATCAGTGTCGTTGCAACACCCGCGATCAATGCCAACTCATCGCGGATCGTCTTGCCGACCACACCGGTTGCATTCATTGCCGACATTTAGTCCCCTCTACGCGCGTGCCGTCGTGTCGTCTTTAGCTTGGAAGCGGACCAATGGCTAGGAGGGGCTGTTGCAACCGCGCCGTCGAGCAATCTGGAAGACCGGAAAGGTAATCCGGAAAGACCTGAGATGCAGATCTTCGCTTGTTTTGCATCTTCGTCGCCTTCAAACTGTCCGGGACAGAACACCCCGAGAGTGGAAGTGCCCATGTCCAGCGATGGTCCATCGACAACAGATCACCCGGCTGCCGAAGGCGCGCGCGCTCTGCCAATTAAGAACCCGTTGGCCAATGCTTTCTTCATCTCGGGTCTTTTTTTGTTCGTTCTGGCGCTTCTGGTTTATGGCTCGAGTGTGCTCATACCTCTCGCCGTCGCCTTACTTCTTTGGTTCTTCATAAATGCACTGGCAAACGCATTTCAATGTCTTTGGTCGTGGTGGCTGGGTCCGCTTCGCGGCTTGTCTCTGGTGCTCGCCCTTTTGACCATCTTGGCAGCCAGCCTCTTCGCCGTTGGCCTTGTCATTACAAATGTCGGTTCCATGAGTATGAACACCGACGATTTCACCAAGAGCCTGACACTCCTACTTGATCAAGTGGCGACACTCACCGGATTGCAGCATGAGCAGGTGGTGAAGGGGATCGGACAGCAACTCGGATTGGGCCGGCTCTTGGCGGCGATCGTCTCGGCCATGACGAACTTCGCCAGTCAGTTCAGCGTCGTCTTCATCTACATTATTTTCTTGATGGTCGAGCAGCAGTTTTTCGATGTGAAGCTCAATGCGATCGTTCGTAACGAGGCACGACGCGAGCAGATTCGCTCCGTTCTCAGCCGCATTGGCCGCGACATCCAATCCTATCTTTGGATCATGACGCTCGTCAGCACGATGACGGCGATCCTATGCTATCTGGTTATGGTCGCCGTCGGCGTCGATCATGCACCCTTCTGGGCCTTTTTGATCTTCATCCTCAACTTCATTCCCACCATCGGCTCGATCATCGGAACAGCACTTCCCTCCCTTTACGCTCTTCTGCAGTTCGGCGATTTCAAGCCATTCCTGGTGCTCCTCGCGGTCATCGGTGTCATTCAATTTCTGATCGGAAACCTGCTCCAGCCGCGTATGGCGGCCAAGACTCTCAACCTCTCTCAGTTCGTCGTTATTCTTTCGCTGTTCTTCTGGGGCGCCATCTGGGGGATCGTGGGCATGTTTCTCGCCGTGCCGATTACGGCGATCCTGCTCATCGTCTTCTCGAATTTCCCCTCTACGCGCGTTGTGGCCGCACTTCTCTCCCAATCGGGATCCGTTCCCACTAAGAACGAGTCTTAGGTGCCGTCCAGAAGCGTCCGGGCCGGGATGGGTTTGTGTTCGAGCGCAGCAGGGCTTGATGCAAGCAGCCGCTGAAGCAGGTCCAGTTCCTCACCGTGATCCTTGTCGATGATCCGGTAATCGATCGCGATCTTCCCGTCTTGTTCGCCGATGCGGAAGTAATTCAGACAGTAAGACGGCTTGAATATTCCCGGCAGGTACATCAGACGTGCGGGCACGTGGTCAAGCCGCTTCAGCCACGTACCCGTATTGATGACGACGCGCCCGCCGAGCTTAGTCAATGACGGCTGGTGTGTGTGGCCGTAGATGAAGATGACGGTCTCTGGGTCGTTCTCAAACACGTCGCGCGCCGCATTCAGGTAGTTCACTTCCTTTTGCGCACTCAAATCTCCCTGGTCGACGAACACGTTGAAGCGCTCCAGCGTGTTCTTCACGTCGCGCGAAATAAAGAACAGCGGAATGGCGACGATCAAAGCAACCACAAACAGCACGGCGTTGATGATTAGGAACAACTGCAGCAGGCTGCCCACCAGTCCAAGGGATGAGAATACGAAGTTGTTGAGGAAGATGTTGGTGTCGGCGATGCCAGCCCACTCAAGTGCAGATCCCGCGAACACAAACAACGACAATCCGAACAGCAGCAGGAAGGGCAAGAGTAGCCACCTGAGGATCGGATTCATCTCCCGATAGAAGTAGTTGGAAAGCATCCAGCTCGGCACCATCTCGTTGGGATAGACCGATTGAATGTCCTTGAGCCAATTGTAGCGTCCAAGTCTCGAATACAGCCCGGCATTCGCAACGAAATAGGTCGTAATATAGAAGCCGACCGGCTGAGCGTGCGGATTGCCGAACTCCGGCATCGTGTTGAACGGATCGCGCTGCATGCCATGCTCGATCCAGATCTTTTTGCCTGCAACCTCACGCGTGAGCGACGTCACCGGCTCCAAGTCGATGTTGTAGGGCTTTAGGATCTCGATGTATTCGGGATAGCAAGCAAGTTCATAGTCGTGATTTCCGGGGATCAGCGTGATCTTCATCTTCTTCCCAGCGCTGCGCAACGCTTCGAAGACGCGCGGGAAGTGGTCGATGACTGCATTTAGTTTGTCGGGCCCGGTGACATGCATGTATTCCCATAGGCCGAACGCATCCCCGGCGATGATGAGCTCCTTTTCGCCTTCCTCTTGCTCAAGCTGCTTGAGGAAGGCGACCAACTCGTCCTCAAAATCGCAAACGCTGAGAGCTTCCTCGCCCCCGATGTGCAGGTCGCTGATCAGGTAGTAGGTGACAGGGCGCGAACGATCCCTATCAGCCGTTAAGGACGCTGCACTCATCTGCTCCTCCTCCAAAACGTTCGCGGCGGCGCTTGTCAGCGCCCGGTACTACCATCGTGCGGGTCGGCCCGCATGGCAAGCACAGCTGCGCTTTCGGCCATTGCGCTGACGGAAGAGGAGCTATCCGACCGGGTGCGTTTCAGGAGAGATTGAAGAGCGGAATTCAAGAGTGGCGCAGACCCCGCCGGGATCGAGCCCAGCGGGGTGCACCAAGCCAAGACATTAGTTGTACCGGCGCGCGTAGCGATGCGGGCCGCCGCGGCGATCACGCCACTTGACGTAGCGATTGCGGAAGTGACTCCGCGCCTTGATGCGCTTTTTCGTCTTGTGAAAGCCGTAGGCCTTCCTCTTGTTCTTCTTGAAGACCTTGGCCTTCTTGGCTCTGTAGTGATGGACGGAATGAGGCTTATTCGGCTTATAGCCATGAGCATCCGCCTGTGCGCCGGTGGCAAACAGTGCAGCCACCGCAACGGCACACGCCAGGGCAGTTCTTATCATTGTCAACACTCCATTCGTTCGGTGATCCATTACCGTCAACGAAACGAATGTTGTCGATCCCGTGGCAGGCAGCGAAAAAGTCTAGAAATCTTGACGTGACGCGCACGAACGCACTGTTACGTGCGACGTTCGCTTGGCCGTTCAGCTGTCGTTCACTTGGACAACGGGGTGGATGGTTCCTGCGAACGTCGAAATTTGGACGCTGCAATGACGGGCGCGCGCGCACTGACGTTGACGCCGGGCGCCACTGGACCATAGGGTGCCGCCCAACCCTAAGTCAGGCGCGCCACTTGGCGCCGCCCAATCCTCTCAAGCATCGCAAGAATGACCACCAAGATTGATCCCGCACTTGCCGCCGCACTCAACGACGCCCGGGCCTGGCCCTTCGAAGAGGCCCGAAGGCTAATCGCACGCCTCGACAAACTCAAAGGCGTCAAGGACAAGACCGTCATCTTCGAAACTGGCTATGGACCCTCAGGGCTACCGCACATCGGGACCTTCGGCGAGGTCGCGCGCACCACCATGGTGCGCCATGCGTTCGAGGTGCTCACCGAAGGCAAGCGGAAGACGCGGCTGATCTGCTTTTCCGACGACATGGATGGGTTCCGTAAGGTCCCAGACAACGTGCCGAACAAGGAGATGCTGACCAAGCACCTGCACAAGCCCCTTTCGCGCGTGCCCGACCCCTTCGCAGGCGACTACCCAAGCTACGCTGCGCATAACAATGCACGCCTGCGCGACTTTCTCGACGCATTCGGCTTCTCCTACGAGTTCCTCTCTGCGACCGAGTGCTACGAGGCGGGTCGTTTCGATGAGACGCTTCTCAAGATGCTCGGTGCCTACGACAAGGTGATGGAGATCATCTTGCCGACGTTGGGTCCGGAGCGGCGAGCGACCTACTCACCATTTTTGCCCGTTTGCCCGCGCACCGGCCGAGTCTTGCAGGTGCCGATGATCGAGCGTCACCCGCAGAAGGGGACCGTCGTCTATGAAGACCCCGAAACAGGCGAGAAGGTTGAGACACCCGTCACCGGTGGTCACGTCAAATGCCAATGGAAGGCCGACTGGGCGATGCGTTGGACCGCGCTCGGTGTCGACTATGAGATGGCGGGGAAGGATCTCATCGACTCGGTGACCCTTTCTTCTAAGATCTGCAAAGCACTCGGCGGCACTCCGCCTGAAGGGTTCAATTACGAGCTGTTCCTTGACGACAGGGGCGAAAAGATCTCCAAGTCGAGGGGCAACGGCCTGACAGTCGAGGAGTGGCTGACTTACGCCTCGCCGCAAAGTCTATCGTTGTTCATGTTTCAAAAGCCACGTTCGGCCAAGCGACTGTATTTCGATGTCATCCCGCGTGCTGTCGATGAGTATCTGCAGCTCGTCAGCGCCTACCCGGATCAAGAACCAAACAAGCAGCTGGACAACCCCGTTTGGCACATTCACTCAGGCGATCCGCCCAGCGTGGAGATGCCGATCACATTCGCTTTGCTTTTGAATCTCGTTTCTGCATCGAACGCACATGATGCGGACGCACTTTGGGGTTTCATCAAGCGGCTCGCACCCGATGCGAACCCCAAGAGGTTCCCGGTGCTCAATGAGCTTGTGGAGTACGCGCTGCGCTACTACGCGGACTTTGTCGAGCCTGCCAAGACCTTCCGCGCGCCCACCGATCAGGAGCGCGCAGCCCTGCAAGCGCTGAGTGATGCGCTTGCTGAGGCAAAACCAGGCGCGAGCGCTGCGGAGCTTCAGAACATTGTCTATGAGGTGGGCAAGACGAACGGTTTTGGTGAGAACCTTCGCAATTGGTTCAAGGCTATCTATGAGGTCTTGCTCGGACAATCGCAGGGTCCGAGGTTCGGTGGCTTTATTGAGCTTTATGGCGTGGACGAAACGCGTGCGCTGATCGATCGGGCGCTCAAGGGTGAACTTGTGCAAGCTGCGTGAGCGACTGGTGGAGCGAGAGCAGCGAATGTCGTCTAAGCGGCACCGCTCTTGAGCGATAGTTCGGCATCTAGCGACTGTGCCTGTGAGCTGAACCCACCGCGCATTCCGTCAACCTCAATGCCCCAAATATCGCGAATGAGACCGAACAGTTTGGCTTCCCGCGTCGCTATTTCTGATGCCGTCCACACCTCGGCCTCGATCGCATCTCGGGTGATCGCCAGCACCGGCGGATCATCAATCGAACCCCGGTAAATTTCCTGCTTGCGGGAAAAATCCTGATTACGTGCGCGATCATTTTGCCGGGGCGTTACCGGAACAAGATTTCCGAGGCTTTCGGTGCAGATCTCGCGTTCTTCGGTATCAGGAAACCACCGGCGCCACTCGCTAGAAGCGCCGGGCCTCATTGGTAAGATGTGCTCGACGCTATAGTCCCTTGGATCGAGCACGGTCATGCTGCGCGAAATCTCATCGCTGAGCCGCAACAGCAAGAGCTTGCATACGCCCTGATCGCGCCGATAGAGGTTCTTGAGGTGGTAGCCGATATTGCGCGTCTCCTCCCGCGAAATCCGGAACGGCCCTTCACCCGGAACAATGGGACTATCCGAGTTGATCACATCAATCACAGTGGCAAAGCGCCGGATGCGTTTGCCGGTGCTGGCTCGCAGCAGGCGCAACAAGTGCGCGAGCCGGTCGATCTCCTTGAGTAGAAGTTTGGCCCTAGCAGGGTCGTCTTGGTACTTGCTCAAGGCAAGTATGGCTGCAGGTGCCCAGTCGCCTTCAGATAGCCGGCCCAGATAAATTAGATATCGCCTTGCTTCGGCATCGATCGTGAGTTCCACGTCATCCGCACTGCACACGCAGTGATAGGCCCTTGCAAGCGGAGCGAATACGTTGTCCAAGAACGCTTCAGCGCCACCACTCTTTGATATGATTTGCCTTACGCTGGAAATAATCTTGGTGTCGCCGCGTCCGTGAATGCGGGCCAGGTGACTGAAAAATATCTCAAAGTTGGGTCCCAAAGAGTCGGCGGCGTCGGCCCAGAGTGTCAGAGCGTGATCCTGCCGTTCGGGACGTATCCCATTCAGCAACTCTGCTTTCAGAATGTCATTGCGCAGCAGAGCACGACCGCGATCATTCAGCACTGTAAAGAGCCGATGGGCGCGATCGATGTCGCGCGCGAGCACCGCCACGAAGTGGCAACGATCGCAGAGATAGGTCGTCAGGCGTTTGCGCTCGGCCGCACCAACAGTTGTGAGTTCTGAGACAAAATATTCACGGACGGCAAACAGCCTCTCCTCCGCCGGGCTTGAAGCCTGGAGCGTTGGCGTCTCTCCACATGCCCCGCGCGGCTGGACATGCGTTCTCAGAAACGACTGCTCGCGCCCGCTTAACTCGACCCGATACTGTGTGTCGCCCACCTTTGTTGCTGCCGAATCGGCGGAGATTAGCTGGTCGAGCTTGTTCCCGCCCCAGAGCCACCTCTCCTTCTCAAGATCGCGTAAGACCGCAATCAGTATTGCCAACGTCACAAGGCGCTGTTGACCGTCAACGATTTCGAAGAATTGGGGCTCTCGTTCTCTCGACCTGGGCAGGTCGCCACCCGCAGCACTTTTGAGGAGAATGGTCCCCAAGAAGTAGTCGGGATCACCAGTATCAGGGTCCTCGTTGTCGCCCACAGCCGAATGGACATCCTCCAGAAGCTGGGCGGCCTCTTTGGTGGTCCAGGAATAGGGTCTCTGGTAACACGGTACGGTGAAGTGAAAGGGTGATGAGAAAAGGTCACCTACCGAATAGGAGCCTGTTGGCAGACCTGAGAACATAGAACTTCTTCGATCGCTTAAGGCACCACATGCCAAACACGCATGCGACGCGGTCCCTACCAAATGAAGCTATCATGACTAAACGGACCGTGACAGGAGCCTTTGGGGAATAGAAGATGTGCGTTGGCAAAAATTGATTTCAGGTGTTGAGGAAATGAGACAGCCCAACTGTGGCGCAGCGGAATTACTCTAATTGTAGCGATCCGTCGTCAGCATTGCTGCGTACGTCGCGCGGAAATACAGCCCGACACATGCATGAGCCTTCTGATATCCATCGCATTTTCAAAGTGATAGCGCAGAGCGCGTGGGATGAGGCGTGCCGGGAGGGGGCGTTCGCAGGCTCAGCCGATGACCTCAGAGACGGCTACATTCACTTGTCCACCGGACGTCAGGTGGCCGAAACGCTCGCCAAACACTTCAAGGGCCAGTCAGATTTGGTCCTCGTGGAAATTGACGCCAGAGCATTGGGCGACAGCTTACGCTGGGAACCATCGCGTGGCGGAGCGCTCTTCCCTCATCTTTATGGTCCCCTTCCGATGGCGGCTGCCCGTTCTGTTCAAAAACTGACGCTGGGCCCGGCTGGCGTGCCCCTCCCATCAGGAGGCATCGCCTTATGCTGAGAGCGATCTTCGACAAGGCCGCGCGCTGTATGGCAATCATCCCGCCCGAAAAGGCCCATGAGCTGACCCTCAAGCTCTTGGAACACGGATCCTTTCTTCGCGACAGCGCACCGGATCATCCCGCACTGACATTAGACTTCGCAGGTCTCACCCTCCCCAATCCTGTGGGGATCGCCGCAGGGTTCGACAAGGATGCGCGGGTATGCGGCGCGGTCTTGGCCATGGGCTGTGGATATGTCGAGGTCGGCTCTCTTACGCCCCTCGCCCAAACGGGTAACCCGGCCCCGCGCCTTTTTCGGCTGCCGCGCGACCGGGCCGTCATCAACCGCATGGGCTTCAACAATGAAGGACATCGCGCCGCGCTGGAGCGCCTCGATAGGTGCAAGGGCGGCGGTGTCATTGGCGTCAACATCGGCGCCAACAAAGATTCAGACGACCGCATCGCCGACTACGTGAAGGGGATCGAAACCTTCTCGGATGTCGCAAGCTATTTCACGGTCAATATTTCCTCACCGAATACACCAGGTCTGCGCGACCTACACGCACCCGACGCGCTAGATGAACTCTTGACCCGCGTGCTGGAGGCACGCACCGCAGCGGTTGCAGCTGGGAGCCGCAAACGGCCGGTTGTAGTCAAGCTCTCTCCAGACATTGCCGAGGACGATTTGGGCGCGATTGTCGAGCGGCTTACCGCACACAGCGTCGATGGTATTGCCGTTTCTAACACGACACTCTCGCGCGCCGGTGTTGCTGATCCCTTAGCACGCGAAGCCGGCGGACTTTCGGGGCGCCCACTCTTTCACCGCTCGACTGTCATGCTGGCGCGGGTCTACGAGGCAACCGCCGGAAAGATTCCGCTCATCGGAATCGGAGGTATCGACAGCGGCGCGACGGCACTCGCAAAAATCGAGGCGGGTGCCACGCTCATCCAGCTCTACACCGGGCTTATTTATGAAGGGCCCGGTCTCATTCATCGCATCAAAGAGCATCTGACGACGGCCGTGCAGCGCGCAGGCGTCTTCGCCATCAGCGATCTCACTGGGAAGGATGCGAAATCGTGGGCGCAGCGCCCACTCGAGACGTAGTCTCTAGTAGTTATTTCGGATCTTTGGTTCGCCGCATCGTCGTGACAAGCCGCGTGATCAACCAGATAGGCACGACTACCATGGCGCCGACGATGAGGTATTCCAGCAACCACCGGAACGTGTCAAAGCCCAGGTCATAGATCCGCCGCAGCAGCAGTTCGATCTGGTAGAAGAAGTTGTCGGGCGTGATACCGAGCGCAGACAACACCACACCGACTACGATTGAAAGCAGAATGAGCCTGATGGCGACTCCGAGGACGCTGCCACCCAAAAAAGTCTCGCGGTCCATCGGCTTCATGCTCCTTTTCGTCGGGCTCTCAAACGGCGCTTTAGGCCAGCCACGTGAGGCTGAGCGGCCCATAGCATAGTCTCAGGTCCGTTTCGACCCAAGCCGAGCACGCCTCACCAACTGGTGGCAAGATGGAAACAGAAGCGCCACAGATTGCAGCTACGCCGACAGCGACCAAACGCCGCCGACGGTCTTTAGCGCCAAGGCTGCCGGACCCCTTTTTGCATTGGTTTTCGAAACGCGGCTGGATGCCACGTCCGCATCAGCTTGCCCTACTCGAAGCGGCCGCAGCGCGGCGCTCAGCACTTCTCATCGCACCAACTGGTGCGGGCAAGACGCTTGCGGGCTTCCTGCCGAGCCTTGTTGACCTGGTTGAGCGAGCGCCTGCCAGAAAGGGAGCGGGGCTTCACACGCTCTATATCTCACCGCTGAAGGCCCTTGCTGTCGACGTGGCCCGCAATTTGACCGCGCCCATCACCGAGATGAGCCTTCCGATCCGCACCGAAACGCGAACGGGCGACACACCGCCCTCCCGCCGTCAGCGCCAGCGCATGCGCCCACCTGACATCTTGATGACGACACCGGAGCAGCTTGCGCTGATGTTGAGCCACGCCGATGCCGGCTACCTATTTGCAGATCTCGACACACTGATACTCGATGAGCTGCATGCCCTCGCAGGCGCCAAACGAGGTGATCTCCTTGCACTCGACGTGGCCCGACTGCGCGGTTTGGCTTCTGGGTTGGTCACGGTTGGGCTTTCGGCAACCGTTGCCCGCCCCAGTGAGCTTAGGGCCTATCTCGTTCCCCAGCGCACGCCCAAGACGTGCACCGAGCTTGCCGACCTTGTGCAGACTGATGGCGGTGCAAAACCTCAGATCAAAATCCTTGAGCTTGACGAACCGGTCCCCTGGTCCGGCCACACGGCACGCTATGCGATGGAGGAGATCTACCAGGCGATCAGCGCGCATAAACTGAGCCTCGTCTTTGTCAATACACGCATGCAAGCAGAGCTCTTGTTCCAGGAGCTGTGGCGCATCAACAACGACAATCTGCCGATTGGCCTGCACCATGGGTCGCTCGATGCCGGGCAACGTCGCAAGGTCGAGGCCGCGATGGCGCAGGGCAAGCTCAAGGCCGTTGTAGCCACCTCGACACTCGATCTTGGAATTGACTGGGGTGACGTCGATCTGGTCATCCATGTGGGCGCACCAAAAGGCGCAAGCCGGTTCATCCAAAGGATTGGTCGTGCCAACCATCGGCTAGAGGAGCCCTCGAAAGCGATCCTGGTCCCGTCCAACCGGTTTGAAGTGCTCGAATGCCGGGCAGCCGTCGATGCCGCAGAGGCGGGTGCCCAGGATGTCGTGTTGTCGCGCACCGGTGCCCTCGACGTCTTGGCGCAACACGTGCTCGGAAGGGCCTGCGCTGGCCCCTTCGATCCAGCCGCTCTCTTTTCCGAGGCGACATCGGCGGCACCGTACGCAAACCTGTCGCGCGCCACATTCGACAGGATTGTCGATTTCGTCGCGACCGGCGGCTACGCCCTGAAAACCTACGACCGTTTCGCCAAGTTGAAGGCGACAGACGACGGGAAGCTACGCATTGCGCATCCGCGTTTTGTCCAGGCCTATCGTCTCAACGCCGGAACGATCGTTGCCGCACCATTGATCAAGGTTCGGTTTTTGGGGCGCAGGTCAGCAGACAAACGCAAGGCATTGACCGGAGGACGCATCCTCGGCGAGGTGGACGAATACTTCATCGAGCAGCTTCGGCCTGGGGATGCCTTCGTCCTGGCCGGCGAAGTGCTGCGCTTTGAGGGCATGAGTGAGACCGAAGCGTTCGTGACGCGCGCCAGCGCCCGCGATCCCATCATCCCGAGCTACAACAGCGGAAAGTTTCCGCTGTCGACGCATTTGGCCGAGCGCGTCCGCTCAATGTTGGCCGATACACATGCCTGGGCACGTCTCCCTCTACCTGTTGCAGAATGGCTTGAGCTGCAGGAAAGCCGGTCGCTGATCCCCGCCCGCGATGACGTGCTGATTGAAACGTTCCCGCGCAATGGCCGCCACTATTTGGTGGCCTACCCGTTCGAAGGCCGCTTGGCGCATCAAACGCTGGGAATGCTGCTGACCCGCCGGCTGGACCGGGCGGGCGCTCAACCGTTGGGCTTCGTTGCCAACGACTATGCGATGGCGATTTGGGGCCTTGGAAGCACTGACGAGATGATTGCAGCGGATCGGCTCGATCTCGCCGACCTCTTCGATGAGGATATGCTGGGCGACGACCTCGACGCCTGGCTTGCGGAGTCGAACCTCATGAAGCGGACGTTTCGTCAAGTTGCGCTCATCTCCGGCCTCGTGGAGCGCCGTCATCCCGGGCGTGAGAAGACGGGACGCCAGGTCGCGATGTCGACCAATCTCGTCTACGACGTCTTGCGCCGCCATGAGCCACGCCACGTCCTTTTGGAGGCGGCATGGGCTGACGCTGCAACAGGACTACTGGACATTGCCCGCCTCGGAGACTTTCTCCGCCGCATCAAGGGACGAATCAGGCATCAAGCCTTGAGTGGCGTCTCACCGCTCTCGGTCCCGGTTCTGCTGGAGATCGGCAAAGAAGCCGTGGTGGGCCGCGCACGAGAGGATTTGCTTAGAGAAGCTGCGTCCTCGCTCATCAGCGAGGCACTGCAAGGGGAGTGACCATGCTCGAGCTGAAGCCAGAGCGCCTGCGCTTCGACGAGTACCAGGACCAGCCCATCACCGTGTGCGGCAAGATTTTTCGCGCAGACATGTCGGGTGCGCTCTATTGGCCGAGCGAAGACGCGCTCATCGTGGCCGACCTTCACCTCGAAAAAGGCTCTGCACTGGCCCAGCGCGGACAAATGGTGCCACCCTACGACACACGCGATACGCTGGAGCGGCTGGCCAAGGTCATCGATCGCTTCGACGCAGGCACCGTCATTGCGCTCGGCGATAGTCTTCATGACATCGCTGCCAACGACCGCATTGGCATGGAAGAACTCGAGATCCTTGCAATCATGCAGGAAGACCGTGAGTGGATCTGGGTCACCGGCAATCATGATCCTGAAATCGGCGAGCACTTGCGCGGCCACGTGACTGGTGACATCGAGGTCGAAGGGATCATGCTGCGCCATCAGCCCAGCCTCGGACAGGTCACACACGAGATCGCCGGACACATGCACCCCGCTGCCAAACTCTCAATGCATGGCTACACGTTCAGGCGACCCTGCTTCGTGGGAAATGGAACACGCCTTGTGGTACCGGCCTTCGGCAGCTTCGCCGGCGGTCTCAATATCCTTGAGACGCCCTTTGAACCGCTGTTTGGCAACGACGGCCTGCGTGTTTGGATGCTGGGCGAGGAGGGACTCTACCCTGTGGCCACGCGACTGCTCAAAGAGGATTGAGCCGAAATCCGCTAGCCGGTTTGGCGGCGGAAGTACGCCGAAGCAAGCAACCCAGACAGAACGGCAAGTATGACCGCAAAAAGCCCATAGCTAAAGGGATAGCGGAACGCGAAGTTGTGCAGAACACGCTCCAGACCGGCCCGTTCCAACGTCACGCGCGCGATGTGTGCACTAATAACTTCTCCGTTCCTAAACAGGAAAACGCGTGCAACCAAAGGTCCGACCGGCACATTGGCTGGCAGGGAAACAGTGCTGCGAAAGAGGCTGCGTCCGATGAACTGCACGCCGTCTTTCACTTGGACAACGTAAAGGCCCTCCTTCTGCTTCAACCGGATCGTGGCGGCCTTGAAGGCAGCGAGCTGCTGTTCGCTGAAACTCCATTTGTAGCCCGGCGCCGGCGTCATCTTGATGTGCGCAAAGCCGATCGCGAGTTTGTCGAGGACATTGGGGCCCGCGATCTCCTCGATGGCGCGGTTGGCTGCAATCGCGTAGTAGGTCGGTAGTGACGCGAAAGTCACGGACGACGTGTTGATCCAAAGCCCGGCAACGTCGCTCTTGCGTCGTACGACCACGGGTTCGGGCGCCCCCTCCACGACAACGACCACGTCATAGTAGCCGCTGTCGTCGGTGGGCTGCTGACTGTTGTGGATCGAGCCGAATACCAGGATCTCATGGCCAGTGAACCCCGCAGTGACCTCGACGCTGCGGGTTGAGACGTCAGCCTCGATTGTCTCCGCAGACTCTGCTGAGGAATCCGCAGCGGACGCCGGTGGAACACGTTCCCTCGTTGGTGGCCGACGCGGGCCCATGCGCACCTTGGGACGCGGGCGTGTTTGCGCATTGGCAGCCACCACCGTTCGCGAAAGCTTCATCCCAGTGGAATCTTGCGATTGTGCGTTCGTCGCGAACGGAACGCCAAAGACAAGAGCACACACGCACATCACCGAAGGCAACCCGAGAGTTATGCTGCGTGGTCTTTGCATCAGATGCTCCCGATCACTGGACCGATTGAGTAGATCTCAGTCGGTTTTGCGACGAGATCCCATCCAATCCTCAGGCACACGAGAAGGACGAGCCCGGCCAGAAGAAATCGCAGCTGCTCACCTTTGAGCCGACCACCGGCTATGGCGCCGACCTGGGCACCGACGACGCCGCCCACGATCAGCAAGAGCGCCAGCACCACGTCAACTGTCTGGTTTTGAACTGCCTGCAGCAGTGTGGTTGCTGCCATTACAAACACGATCTGGAACAGCGAGGTCCCCACAACAACGCTGGTCGGCACACGCAGCAGATATATCATGGCGGGAACCAACACGAAGCCACCGCCGACGCCCATGATCGCTGCCATGAAGCCCACGAAGGCGCCGATCAGGGCCGGTGGCACCGCGCTGATGTAAAGCTTCGAACGATGGAAGCGCATCTTGAAGGGCAGGCCGTGGACCCAGCTGTGTTGTCCCGTCTTGCGCGCCGAAACCGTCTTTCCAGAGCGAGTCCTGTGGATCGTGCCGATGCTCTCGATCAGCATCAGCGCTCCAACGGCACCAAGAAAGGTAACGTAGCTCAGTGCAACAAACAGATCGAACTGACCGACCAGGCGCAACAATCGGACCAGCCCAACGCCAATCGCCGACCCAAAAATACCTCCGCCGACAAGCACCATGCCCATCTTCACGTCGACGTTGTTGCGCCGGTATTGCGCAATGGCCCCTGAGACCGAGGACGCCAAGATCTGCATCGATCCAGTTCCAACGGCGACGGCGGACGGGATGCCTAGAAAGATCAGCAACGGCGTCAGCAAAAAGCCGCCACCGACACCAAACAAGCCGGAGAGAAATCCTACGGCACCACCCATTGCCAGAAAGAGCGCCACATTGACGGACATCTCGGCTATGGGCAGGTAAATGCTCATTGATCTCGCCCGGCACGAGCTGCTGCGCGCACCCGTGCCACAGGGTCCAAGCACCGGCGGCCGGCGCCAGTGGCATAGGATGACAGGCCGGCCACCGCGAAGCCTCGTCGAAAGACTTGGGCAGCATCCCCTGATGAGAGCGGGCCGTTGCGAGAGCGCGAAACCGGCAACAGGGAGAAGACCGCGCCGGGACTTTCTGCGCAGCTATTACTCTCACGAATGCTCCGACATTGTGCACCGTGTCAAGGCAAGACGCGGTTGAAGCTTATCGTAGTCTAACTGTGCAGCGAAAATGACGCGCTTTGCACGCGGGTCGCTGCAAATCTCGGCGTGGAATGGGCCATTTCGTTTCGGCAGGTTAGCCTGGCACGGCTACAGGATGCCAGGCGCGACCCGCGACATGTGCATCATTGATCAATGGGTCTGAAGGCTTGGCCTTCCATCCCCGAACCAATCGCTCAGCCGCCGCGCGATCTTCAGTGCTGAGTGCAAGTGTCATTGCATCGCGGCGGCGCGAGGCTTCCTCATCCCCCGCCTTCGCGGCCAGCACCAGCCATTTGTAGGCTTGTTTGGTGTCCTTAGCGACGCCGAACCCGGTCTCGCAAAGGATCGCAAGGTTGTACTGACTATCGGGCAATCCGCGCTCTGCGGCTTCCAAGAACCACTGTGCGGCAGTCGAATAGTCCGGCTTATGGCTATCCCCGCCGGCCAACAAGACCGCCAGATTATGCATCGCCTTAACGTTGCCTTGCTCAGCAGCGCGGCGATACCAGACTTTGGCGCGGTCCAGATCGCGACTTACACCAAGACCCTTGTGATAGAGCGTCGCCAACCGGTACTGCGCCATGGCAAAACCGCTTGCGGCTGATCGCTCAAACCAACGGGCGGCTGCTTCAAGGTCATGCAAATTGCCCTGTCCTCTTGCCAGGCGGGCGGCCACCTCGAACTGAGCCGATGGATCGCCTCGTGCCGCCGCATCACGAAGCGTGCGGGAGCCAACGTCGGGCGGCGGCAACGCATAAGCGCTGCTGCTGCGTGCTTGCGCGGCGGTTGCCGATTGCTGGTCGCCGCCAGTGCTCAGGCCTTGTTCTGGCATAAGCACGACCGGCATTGCGTCGTCCTGCGAGGCCGAGACTGGCTCGGCGATTACAGAAACCGGACTTCCGCCGGACACCACCATGCCTGGCATCACTATGGACGAACTTCCGTTACCGGTGCCCATCACGGATTTGGACTCGACGGGGGTCTCAGGCCGTTTCCGGTGAGGCGCCTTAATCTGTGGAATTTGGGAAACGCCCGCACTGCCGGTCTCAGATGAAATCAGGCTCTCGACCATGGTTGTAAACCGCGAGTATGAGACCCCATCCAATTTCCAATTGGGCGGCATCTTGAGTGCCAGCAGCGTCGCTGAAGGCATGAGCAGAAAAACAACTGCGACGAAGAACAACAGTCGCCGCCTGGATTTTGACGGGCGCGCACTCAACCTGCCAGCCTTGCGTTTGTTCGCTGGAGGCTTCTCCGTTTCACCCATACTGATGGCGCCCGCCTGCTCCCCCGATGAATCCATCTCACCTGCGGCTTGCTCCCTCGCTTGCTGTGCATTCGCGACTAGGTCGCGTCTAAGCGCTTCGAGCGTGCCGGGAAGCGGGGGCGGGCTGGGCGAAGCGTTTATTTGCGATGCGATCTCGTATTCACTTCCAAAGATGACCTCAGACTCAAAGCTGGTGTCGTCGGTCAAGGCCGTGTCCGGTGTTTCCCCGGGGGATATGGGCATGTAGTGCGGGACCTCGTAGGTGGGACCCCGTGCCGCTTCGGCCTTCTCTGCGGCCGCCAAGTGCCGGGCAACTGCGTCTACGGTCAGCGCCCCCTCAACGGACTCGGGGTCAAAGCTAGCCGCATGCTCTTGCTCTTGCGGCACAGGCTTGGCGCCATCCTCCTGGCGTGCGCTCAGCTCCGATGTGTCGATCCGTTCGATGACGCGGACGATGGTCTGTTGCATCGTCTCCAGCATTCCAACAGTGTTCGCGTCATGGGCTCTGCGCTCGCTGATGTGGCGCTCAACCAGCGAACGCACCTCGCCAAGCTCGCGCAAGTGGGCTTCGCCACTTACTTTGTCAGCGACGCTCGATGCTGCCTCCATTGCTGCGTTCGTTGCCATGCCTTGAAGGTCAACCGCCTTAATCTGCGCCTCGCTGATCATCCCAGCCAACCGCTCGTCCGAAAGCTGTTTTGTGAGCACGCTGAGCTGGGCATCGACGTTGTCTAGGCGCGCAAGCTGGCTGCGAATTTCAACCAGCTTCGCACTGATCTCCACGATCTGGGCCTCTACGTTGCGCAGCTCGCGCGCGTCTGCGCGTATCGCAAGAGACTTGAGCGCGGAGCCCACCAATTCTTCAAGGTGCTCAAATCTGTGCTCTAGACCAGACAGCGAGCTCTCCGGCTTCACATCCGTAAGCGACTCCTCGATCGAACGCGCAACTTCTGCAAACCGCTCATCAAGCCGCAGCGAATTCCTTGCCGACGCTTGAGATTCACTGTTCTGCTTTGCATTCGGGCGCTGCGGTGCTTCACCCCGCTCAACGGCTGCCGAGACGCTGGCTCTTGTCGCCGTCCCGGCACCACCCAGGCCTCCCTCTTCCGACTCATAAAGCTGCATCAACGCGTCGGCGGATTGAGCGTCCCATGGGTTCTCATACGGGGCCCGTGGCGTATCGGCGGCGCCCCCGCGAGTTCCGAGATCCTTATGCTCCGGCGCCGTTTCAACGGGGGTCGATTGCGGAGCCCTAGTAGACGTTTCCTCACCAGCGTCCATAGCAGCGGCATCAGCGCGCAACCCGGCGAGCCGCTCACTCAGAATGTCCATTTGCCGCTGCAGGCGCACAACGTCCGGCTCGAGCTGTCCAGGCAGCCGCGACCTCACAGCACCAGCCTCGCCAATCAAGGCCGTCAACTCGTCCTGCAAGTGCGATAGCCTGCTGGCTCGGCGCACCTCAGCCGACGCAGCCTTCGAGCGCGCACGCGATGGCTCGCCCGAATGCTCATTGCTGGCTTGTGTCGACATCTCATTCCCTTGGCGCGCTCGGACCGATTACGACCCGCTGCAATCACCTCGCCGCGGCAAGGGGGTCCCATGGGAACGCCATCACGCAGATGCGAGGCTCGATGCGGCCAAGTTGAAACGCCGCACAGACTCGCGGCCGCTCACGGGAAGGCTCGGTGAGTCGCAGTAAACGATCCGTTAAGCCGTAAGGGGATAGTGCCTGAAAACAGCTGTTTCAGGCTCGTGCGTGGTGCCGGGAGGCCGGTTTCGGGCTTTCCTGGGATATCCTCGGGCAATTCGTCGGCTCCGCAACTCGAACAGATGAATCGCATGGAACGACCAAGCCAGCCTGAAACGAGTATGGCTCAAGCCTTTCAAACGCTGGAGGTGGCGACCCGGGGGCCTGGCCTAACGAACGTCACTGCCGAGGTGCGCGCATGGCTCTCGAAGATCGGCGCCGATGATGGCCTGTTGACCGCCTTCATCCGGCATACGTCGGCATCGCTCGTCATTCAGGAGAATGCCGATCCCGACGTGCACATCGATTTGCTTGAGGCACTGGCGCACATGGCCCCGCGCGATCGCCACTATGTCCATGATACCGAGGGGCCGGATGACATGCCTGCCCATATCAAATCGATGGTAACGGAGACCTCGCTGTCGATCCCTGTTCACTCTGGACAAATGGTGCTCGGTACGTGGCAGGGCCTCTACGTCATAGAGCACAGAGACAGGCCGCACAGACGCGAGGTCGTTTTGCACTACCTCGGAACGCACCGCAGTTAGTTTTGCGGGCTAGCCCCGCTTCTTCAAGCGGAGCTGGCGCATTTCGCGGTCGTACAACACCTCACCACCAGGGATACGCATTTCATGAACCAATTCGAGCATCTTGCGGCTCGGACCTGGAGTCACAAGGCTTGCTGCAATCGCACCCAGCGCCCCGGCCGGTATTCCAAGGACGCCGGCCAAGGCCCCATCAAGACCAAAAAACCGTCCCTCGCCGCCAAGAATCGTTATGACCGCAACCCCAAATCCGGATACGAGGCCGGCAATGGCTCCGAATGTATTCATACGCTTCCACCAGATCGAGAGCACGAGAACGGGAAAGAGCGTGGATCCCGTGAGCGCCAAGCACCACAATAGCAACCGCAATGGATCGGTCGGAGCAACAAGCGCTAGTAGTCCTCCAAGGATAGCTACGGCACCGATGGCAATCCGCCCCAACCACAGCCTTGGTTCGTTTGGCAGCGGCTCCCAAGACAAACCGTTCACAACATCCTCGGCAAGAATACAACCCAGTGCCCCCACAGCGGCACCTGCGGCCAAGAGAGCGGCCGCAACCACACCAGCAGCAGCCAAGTAGACGAAGACGCTGGGAAGTCCGGCGGCAACTGGAAGGCTTAGAAGCACCGCATCGCGGGAAAAACTCACGCTCGTCAGCGCCAAGCGTGTTGAGTGCGTATCGATCTGTATAAAGCCCAAGTCGACGAGCTGGCGCATCCAATCGGGAAGATCTGCACCGTCCCCCGCCCTGACCACGTCCATCAGAAAGTCGCGCATGAATACCGAGATTGAGGCCGCCGTCAGCATCACGAGACCGAAGAACACCGTCGCCCAGCCGAGTGACTTGCGCGTCTCATAGACACCAGGGGTCATCGTGGTGCGCGGCAGAAGCCAAGGTGCTGATGCTACGCCGGCCATGACCGTCAACGTGGCGACGACAAAGGCGCCGGGGCCAATACTGCCAAAGGGGGCTGTGAATTGCTTCGCAAGCGGTGCGAAGCCGTCATCTGGAATCAGGAAGGCAAAGGTTGAAGCCTCGACGACCGGAAGCCCCTCAACTCCCTCGGTGAACGCCAAAGCGCGAAGAAGCGGACCATGCGTCAGCTGCGGCAGCGGAAAACTCGTAACCAGAACTGCAACGATCGCAACGGGCACGATCAGGGCAAGAATGGCGGCAATCGCCTGTGCGCAGCTCGACCAGGTGAGAGAGCGCATACCGCCCAACACGATCGTAACGATGATCATAAAGACGAGCATGAAAATCATCAGGCTTGCCGGTTGTCCAACGAGCCAGCCTGCGGCGAAGGCCCCCATCCTCAGCTCAGCGGCAATCAGCAAGAGCAGAGGCAGTGCCATCAGGGCCGCCGAAAGAATACGCACAGCCATGCTGTCAAACCGCCGACCCAGGTAGCTTGGCACCGTGAAGCTGCCGAATTTTCGAAAGAAGGGAGCGAGCATCACCCCCATGACAACAAATCCAGCGAACCCCCCAATCACCAAACAGAGTGCATCGAAACCGATGATGAAGAACACGCCCGTCATCGCAACGATTCCGGTCGCTCCCATCGTGGCATTTGCAATTCCAAGGCCAGTGTATCCCGCTGGCACGCGGCGGCCAGCCGCAAAGAACTCGAACGGCTCGCGAGTGAATACCGCTACACCAATCGCCGCGTACAGAACCAATGGTCCAACCAGCATCGCCCACCTCAGCCACAGGCTCGAGGTGCCGAGTTCTTCAAAAATGAGGAGAAGAATGACGAGTCCGACCAGCGCGCTGGCAAAGATGCCGAAGTAGGCGCCAAGCCTGGGGTTCACCAGCCGGGTTTGAGACGTGAAGGACATTGAGGACATGGAGTTTGGCCCGCGCGCGTGCTTCAGATGTCCTCGTGAGCCCCGTGCCAGTGATCAATCGCGTCTTGCCGGTTGACGAAACTGGCAATCGTGAAAATGGCAATCACGGCGATCCCATGTGCACTCAGGAAGTAGCCTAGCGGAAAGCCCAGGAATTTTTCTGCGTTCAGGCTGTCAGCGTAGAGCGGCAGAACCACGATCAAAATCAGAAAAGGAACGACGCTGGCGATCATCTGCCACTTGGTGTGGCGCCAGTACGGTTTTCTTTCCTTGCGCTCGATCATGACTGACCGTCCCTCCTGATTTTTCCCGTCTGGACCGGTGCTTAGCCCAGTCCGTCAAGACACGCCAATACTGCGACGCATGTATGGCGCTCAACGCGGCGCCTGGCCCAATAGTCGATCTTCTTTGTTCTGAGCGATTCGGCTTAAGATCGCACGCAGGCGGGCAGGCCCGCTTGAGGCACTTTTAAGAAAGGATTGAGCGGAATGTGGCAGGAATTCAAAGAATTCGCCATGAGAGGGAACGCCCTCGACCTGGCAATCGGCGTCATTATCGGCGCAGCCTTCGCACCGATCGTCGCGACGCTCGTTGCCAACATTCTGATGCCGGTTATCGGCTACGCAACGGCGGGGATCGATTTTTCCAGCTTGGAGGCCACGCCCGTTGAGGGCGTCAACATAAAGTACGGCCTGTTCCTCAATGCGGTTGTGCAATTTCTGATTACGGCCATTGCGCTTTTCTTCATCATCAAGGGAATCAATACAATGCGTCAGCCAGAGGAAAAGGCTGAACCGGCTGCGCCGCCACAATCGGAAGTCTATCTCAAGGAAATTAGAGACGCGCTCGTCAAGGCCAAGTAGCCAGACCTAGGAGCAGCTTCCCCCGCCAAGCACACAGAACTTGGCACAATGAGGGTGGCACAGCTTGACAGCACCTTCAGCAAACATGCCGCCGTCCGCTTTTGCGGCGGCGGCAAGCGTTGCACCCATCTCGAATGCACGATCATAGGCAAGCAACGTGCACGGCAGTACGGCCGGCGCGGTTGCCCCTTTGCGTTTGACGACCATGCGTGATGAGGCGCACATCATGTCGCTGGGGCTCTTGCCGAGGATCTCCCAACACTGCGTGGTGATCTCGGGCACATCCTGGCGCCCGTCCATCTCCGGGAAAAGCATGAGTTGTGAGGCGTCTTGCGGATCGATGCGCCAGCCACGCGCTGCAATCAATGCGGCATAGCCTTTGCGCGCCACCGCCTCGCTCTCTCCCCAGCATGTCCTGCCTGCAATCGCGATCCCGAAACCGTTGCCAGACAGCCAGTCCAGTCCGGCTAGCGTGGACTCCCAAGTGCGAGGGCCACGTTCGGTCTCGTGCAATACCCTTGAGTAATGATCGAGGCTCACGCGTATCGACAGCTTGTTCGCGTAGCCGTTCTTGAGGCTCTCAAGCCCGCGTTTCAGATGCGGACGCTGCATGGGCAGCATCGCATTCGTTAAAACGAGCACGTCGAAACCGCGCGCCAGCGCATCTTCAAGCATATCAAGGATGTCGGGGTTCAAGAAAGGCTCGCCGCCCGTGAAACCGATTTCGCGCGTTCCTAACCCCTCAGCTTCGTCAAGGAACACTGCGACCTCGCCAGCCGTCATATAGACGAGGCGGTCGTTGGTCGGGCTCGACTCGATATAGCAGTTGCGACACGTGATGTTGCACAAGGTGCCGGTGTTGATCCAAAGCGTTTCCAGCCGATCAAGTGGGACCTTGGCACGAGCCTCACCATTCGAAGTCAAGTCGGGATCATAAAACTTGCCCCTTCCGACCGGCTTGTCGGCCGTTGGCGTGGGAGCTGTATTTGGATCGTCCAGCAATGCCACTGCTACCTGCTCCACGTATCGGCCCGCGCCCGGAAACCAGACCAGCGGGGGTGGTGCTGGGCCGCTCTCAAGCCGGCGCCAAGGCGGCCGTGCCCACAATGGGCGTGCCACACCAGGCTTTTCGGCTTCGTGCTGATTATGTTACATGCATTCGGCGCGCGGGCGTAGTTCAGTGGTAGAACGTCAGCTTCCCAAGCTGAATGTCGTCGGTTCAATTCCGATCGCCCGCTCCAACCGCCCCAGCCGCGATAAGATCGATTGCGTGCAGGCGTGCGATCAGCGGCGCCCAACTCCCAGATGCAAATATCGTTAAGACTGAAGCAGTCCGAACTCTTCTCGGCTCCCCAACCGGACGCGCATGGCCGATCCACTGATCACAGGATCCGTACCTGCTGAGTACGCATTTTCGCAAACATGCAAACTTCGATCATGATCGGCACGGAACCCGTCTACAATCTCACCATGTCAATCTGTATACGCTGCAGTATTGACGGGCAATTTGTCGCATTCCCTTCATTTATATGTAAATGTGACACAACTTAAGTGCAGCGGATATCGTCCGGCCTAATGACCAAGGCGTACCCCGATCTGGAACGGCAAGCTCGGCTTTGCCCTCAATGGTCAGGTGCCCATGATTGGGCCACGGTTGTGGTTTTTGCTTTGTACCGGTGTTTGTGAGGTTTGATTGCCATGTCCATGAGAAAAATTCCAGCCATACGCGCCAGCGCCCCAGTCACCGATCCTCACATGGTCGATGAAGCGTACGCAACCGAAGTTATAGTAAATGTCCGAGACGGGGTGGCTCATGTCACATTCGTCGCTGTTCGCCCAAGCGGGGTCGAAGCCGATGGCACCACCACCGAAGAGCGCATTGTCAGCGCAAGAGTTGTGATGTCATTGAAGGCAGCAATGGACATGGCCAAGTGCATCGGCCGCGTGCAGACCGCAGCCCAGAAAGGGCGCGAAGCCGTGCACACACAGCAAGCGTCGTTACCAAACTAAGCAAGCGAACACGTCAGGCCTGGTTAGGGATAACTGGTCTCTCCGGTACCGTGAGAGGTCGAGGACGAGGGATGCAAATAGTGCTCCGTCTTTTCCCAGTAGTATGGAGCAGTGACGAGCTGCCAAAGCGCACGGTAGGCGGCAAATGAGATTGCCAGCCAGTAGACCGGCATCATCACGGCATGGGCCGCGAGGCGAAGGCGACCTCTGCGTGCCGCCGCAACTGTGCCAAGTCCAATCGCGCTCAGGTAGCCGACGACAAGGTTAAAGACACCGATCCAAAGGATCGTCTGCCCCGCCATAGAACTCGGGATGCCAAGCAGTCGGCCGTACCAGAGATCGGCTCCGACAATCGCGTAGAACCAGGGGTGGACGAGGGCGGATAAGATGAGACCGCCCATAAGAACCTGAAAGCCAACAAAACGCCGCGGGCCAAGCTCCCGCCATAGTCGTCGTGGCGAGCGCATGTGCACAAGATACGTCTGCATCCAGCCCTTAAGCCATCGCGTGCGCTGTCCCAACCATACGCGAAACGTGGGCGGCGCTTCTTCCCATGTCGTCGATGGTAATACGCCAACCTGCCAGCCAGCGCGCGCCAAACGGATACCGAGGTCTGCATCTTCAGTAACGTTGAAAGGATCCCACCCGCCAACCGAATCAAGCACAGCGCGCGAGAAATGGTTCGACGTCCCACCAAGAGGAACCGGCAAGTTGAGACGCTCCAAAGTTGGCAGAATGCAATCGAATAGCGCGGTGTATTCAATGGTGAACTGTCGCGTGAGCCAGCTCTCAGTCGAATTGTAAATGTTGAGTTGAGCCTGCACACAACCCAGACTGCCCGGTGCCGCCTGAAGACAGCACAGCGCCCTACGCAATTGAGCCGGCTCAGGCAAATCTTCCGCATCATAGATCACAACGTAAGCGCCTTGCGCAAATTGCAGCGCGTATTGGCATGCACGCGGTTTGGTTCGCGGTTGCCCGTCTGGAACCACAATAACGCGCATCTGCGACGCGAGGTGAACTCTGCGCAGAGCGTCTTGCGTCTCCTCATCGATGCATTCTACGACGAGGAGCACTTCCAGCTTTTCAGCGGGGTAGTCAATTGCATCCAGGGCACGCAGCAAGTCGGGAACCACATGTGCCTCGCGCAGCAGCGGGACGAGGACCGTGTAGATCGGCAACGCGGCGTCCGGCGCTCTTGCTGCGACCCCAACTCCATCGAGTGGGCGGGAGTGGGAAAAGACCTGCCATAGCGCAGCGGCGCGAAGCGCGACAACAAAGAGAAAGGGGATCGCCATCACCGCCAGCACCACGACGAGAGTTGCATCCGGCACCAGCAGGATTCCGCAGGCCACCAAAGTCAGTAGTCCGGCGATGGCGGACTTTTGCCACCCCCACAGTCCTGTCGCAGCGGAGAACTCAGGGGCCTGGGTTCGCAGGCCATCGACTGCTTCGGCCAGCCGCTCTGCATCGGTGCGGTAGCCCGTACCGTCGGCTTTAGAGCCGGATGCGACCCCTACGCGCGCACCCAGACCTGTCTGACGTCTCACGTACCAAGCCGTCTCGGCATTCGCGCCGCTGGAAGAATCGCGCGATTCTCGTGTCGGATGAATAGGCTGCACAGAACAACGCGGTACGATTTGAGCTGAGGCCCCCCGAGGGCAATGGACACACATCTTGCCATACTGTTGGGCGTATCCATAGTGATATTGCGACTCTCAGCGACTTAACCGCCAACCGGGCCCGTCATCAGATCATGCGCAGCACCACTGCTTGCTACCTCAATTCGAGGACGACCTATCGCACCGTTGTCTACGCGCGTTGTCTGCAAAAGGCTGCGGGCTTCGCGGCTATCGCACTCCTTTTCGGTCTGCTTGCCGGTTCTTCGCCTGTCCTTGCACAAAGCACCGATAACCCCCTCGCGGCAGGATCGCAGTCTGCAGACCCCACGCGCCGGGTTGTTGTCCGGTTCGTCACCGAAAGCGATTTCCCACCCTTCAACTTTTACGACGAGGACGGAGTTCTTGTTGGATTCAATGTCGATGTCGCCCGTGCCATTTGCCTGGAGCTAAGCACGGCCTGCGATATCAAGGTACGCCCATGGGGCGAGTTGTTCCTGACACTAAAGCGGGGCGAGGCCGATGCCGTCATCGCAAGCCACACCGTCACCCCACAAGCGCTTATGCAGGTCGACTTCACCGATCGCTACTTTTTCACACCGGGGCGCTTCGTAGGCAGGCGCGATGCAAAAGACCTTGTTATTTCGCCCGACGGTCTTGAAGACAAACGTATTGGCGTCGCAAGAGGCACAGCCCATGAGGCCTACTTGAGAGAATACTTCCTCAATAGTTCGATCCAAGTTTTTGAGAACCCCGAGCTGGCACGTGACGCGCTCAAGCAAGGCAAAGTCGATTTGATTTTCGACGATGGAATTAGCCTGGCATTTTGGCTGCACGGCACAGCATCGCGGAATTGTTGCGATACGAAAGGCGGCCCTTATTTAGAGCCGAAGTACTTCGGTGATGGTATTGCGATCGCGGTGCCGAAGAACGACCCGCAAATCAAGGACCTCATTAACCAAGCACTGAAGCGATTGCACGAGACAGGCAGGTTTCAGGAACTCGTCGAACGGTATTTTCCGATCGCGATTTACTGAGGCCGCCCTGGGTCGCTTTGGCCATTATCCCAGGTGCGTCCCACAGCTCTACTGTTGGCGGCGAGGGCTGGCCAACCGGCGGTTCGGACCCTGGCTGACGATCGCGTTGTACTGACCTTTCGACGCATGGCTGTTTCCAATTCCACCAATTACACGCGCAAAACGACCCAGACGGAGCCAAGTGTCACAATCCTGCAATTTGAATCCATTCAACGTCTCACTAACTGTTATTGGCAGGGGTCCCAATCCGCTCGAAAGGGCCAAACATGGGCAGCTATCGCACGCTCTTTATATCCGACGTGCACCTCGGAACACGGGCATCGCAAGCCGACGTGCTTCTGGACTTTCTCAAGCACACCGAAGCAGAGACCATCTACCTTGTAGGCGACATCATCGACTTCTGGCGCATCAAGCGCGGAGCGATCTGGCCGCAATCCCACAATGACGTGCTCCAGAAGATACTGCGCAAGGTGCGCAAAGGAACGCGCGTCATCTTCATTCCCGGAAACCATGATGAAGGGCTGCGCCAGTATTGCGGAACGCACTTCGGCGGCATTGAACTTGAACATCAAGCAATCCACACAACCGCAAACGGCCGCCGCTACCTGGTTATTCATGGAGACGAGTTCGACGTGGTCGTGCGCTATGCGCGCTGGCTCGCCTTCCTCGGCGACCGCGGGTACGAGCTGGCGCTGTGGACCAATCATCCCCTTAACTTCATCCGGCGCCGTTTCGGTCTGGGCTATTGGTCCTTGTCCGCCCACTTGAAACAGCGCGTGAAGACGGCAGTCAACTTCATCGGGGAATTTGAAAAGTCCCTATCTGAGGAAGCGGGTCGGCAAAACGTTGACGGCGTGATCTGTGGACACATTCACCACGCGGCCTCTCGCCAATGCCAAGGCGTCCACTATGTTAACACCGGCGACTGGGTAGAAAGTTGCACCGCGATTGCCGAAAAGGATGATGGTTCTTTGGAGCTTATCCGCTGGCTCGACGTCTTGGAATCGCGCAGGCGCGAGAATGAAGCCGAGCTCGCTGACACACTGCAGGTTGCTTGATGCGCATTCTGGTCGCGACGGACGCCTGGCACCCACAAGTCAACGGTGTGGTGCGAACCTATGAGCGCCTGTCGCGCGACCTCAAGGCGCTCGGGATCGAACTGTCCGTTCTTGCGCCGCATGAGTTCCACAGCCTTCCGTGCCCGACCTATCCAGAGATCCGCCTTGCCCTGCCCGGCTTTCGTCGCGTGGCACAGCGTTTCCAGGCCCTGAAGCCGGACGCGGTTCACATCGCAACCGAAGGCCCTATTGGTTGGATGGTGCGCCGCTACTGCCGCGCACGCGGGATTGCCTTCACCACAAGTTTCCACACACGCTTTCCCGAATACTTGCACCAGCGATTTGGGTTCCCGCCCAATTGGACCACCGCTATCCTGCGCCGGTTTCACAAGGCCGGGCACGGTTTGATGGTTTCAACGCCGAGCCTAGCGCGCGAACTTGAGACCCAGGGCTTTGAGCGGGTGATGCCGTGGACCCGCGGTGTCGACATTGATCTGTTTCATCCGCGCCCGGTCCGCCACTTCGGGCCAGGCCCGGTCTTCCTCTATGTCGGGCGTGTGGCGACGGAAAAAAGCATCGAAGCCTTTCTCGACCTCGACTTGCCGGGCCGGAAGGTCGTGGTCGGCGGAGGCCCGCAGCTTGAGGAGCTGATAGCGCGCTATCCCGACGTGCTGTTTACCGGCAAGAAGACGGGGGAGGACTTGGCCGAATGCTATGCGTCCGCCGATGTCTTCGTATTTCCCAGCCGTACCGACACGTTTGGCATGGTCCTGCTCGAAGCGATGGCGTCCGGTGTTCCCGTGGCCGCCCTTCCAGTGACGGGTCCGATCGATGTCGTGACACCCGGCGTAACCGGAGTCCTATCAGACGACCTGCACACCGCCGCGCTCCGTGCGTTGCAGCTCGACCGGAACCGCGTACGCGCCAAAGCTTCCGAATTCAGTTGGGAAGGAGCGGCCCGGCTCTTTTTGGCAAACATCGCAACCGCCTGTTTCCAGGACCGCAAACGCGCCCAACCCGCGCGGTTATCTAGGCTTGCAAAGCTGCCGCGCCCGCAATGGCGCACCCAGCCGGCCGGCAAGAACGGCCCCGGCGCTTAGCCAACGCCCGCTCAGCTCTCTTTTTGCTCACGCTTGTCGGCTGCAAACTCCGCTTCCAAAGCTTTTTCAAACTCAACCAGATCCTCAGGCAGCGGCATGCCGAAGGCTTTGAGCTCGTTGAGCTTCTCCATAAGCTGCAGATAAAGCTCGTGGCGATCCTCAGGCTCGTCCTGCATCTTGGTCACGAGGATGCCAAGCTCTGCTTTCACGTCGTCGAAGGCCATTGCGGTTCCTTTATTCTCAAGAGCGCTGCGCGCGCCGTCGCGCCCAAGCTTATACGGGAAGTCGCGCGCGCACTACTGCACCGGAAAGTCAAAATACGTGCGGGGATAGGGCTCGTTTGCAAGCGTGTAATGCCACCATTCCGTTCGCAGGCTGAGGAAGCCGTGGCGCCTCATCAGCGACCTTAGAAGGCGGCGGTTCTGCTTCTGGGCCGCGGTGATGTGCGGATAGGCCGTGTGCGAGCGGACACTGAAGCAATCGTAACCCGTACCCATGTCGATGCTGTTGTCGGGAAACCTGTTCGCACGCGCATTCTCGCAAGAGCGCAGCGGCACGGAGGGGTTGAACTCCGGCTGCAACGGAACAGGCAGTGGAACGATCGTGAGGTCGATCGTGCTCGCACGGCTGTGACTGGACTTGGTCGCGATGTAGCTGTCGCGAAAGAGGTTGCGTTTGGCGACGTTCGGATAGAACTCTCCCTTCATGCGTGTGTCGCTCAGGTCCCTGCCCCACGCGACAAAATCATTGACGGCCGATTGCGGGCGGTAGCAGTCGTACGCCTTGAGTGAGAAGCCCTTTTCGCGCAATTCGTCCTGCACTCTCTTGAGAGCCTCAGCTGCCTTCTTCGTCAGAAGGCACTTCTTGGCCTCATAGCCTTTGATCAGCCGCCCGACGAAGTTGTGCTGGGTGGCGTAGCGGACATCCAGAACGATATCGGGGACGACGGTTCTCACATCGACGATGCCGGCGGGGGGCTCTTCGGGAAGACTGAAGGCGGTCGCGAGCGCCACGAAACAGAAGGCGGCCGTATGAGATGAAGAATGCATGGCGCCAATCTAACGCTAGGACGCCATGCAAAGGAAGACGGCCACAGGGGGAGGGGTGCCGGGGGGAGGCAAACCTGCGACCGTCTCTTGGGTCTTCAATCGATTTTGCCTTAGCGGCCGTAGTGCGTGGAGTAGCCGTGCACCGAGAACGTGTCGGCATTGGCAGAACCAGCGCCCGTGGCAACAACCGACAGGCCGATGAGGGTGGTGATGATGATGGTCTTCATGGTCTTTCTCCTGAAAGCTAAGATTTTCTGTTTCGGGTCTTTCGACTTGGTGGATCGACCGGCGGTAAGCACCGGCGCTTCCAGGACCTGTTATGGAGATCGGCGGCCGCGAACTGAAATAACAAGTGGCTTCGTTTTCGATAGCGAACGGCTATGTAACCGTTCGCCGGCGTCGGCTAAGCCGCATCGGCTTCTCTGTTTCTCCTCCCCACATTCTATAGTCGCACGGCTTGGCCATAACGGGGAGAGGGCACGTCTCGTCCGTCTCGCGGTGCTGAGCACCCGAAGGGATGAAGAAGAGAGTGGGGACACGGGGCGCGAAAACACCGCATCTATTTAATTTTTGTTCCGGCGCTTCCGCGCCCCGTGGCGGTGAGTGTCGCGACCGTCCAGGCCTTACGTCGGGCTCTTTACTCCCGCTACCGGCAGGTCCGGTTTAGGACGGTTCCGTTCACCAGGTGCTTCGGGCGTTACTCCTCGCCTCCTGGCTAGTTCGTTACCCGCAGCCCGCTCCCAAGTCTTAGACGGTCTAGAACTCGTCCCCGTGGGGCGGGATGAGCGGAGTGTCTCACAAGACGAGAGGGCGGGGATTACTCTTTGGCGTCGCTGAGGGCCGGCACCGGATTGTTGCGGTAGACGAGCCACGTCCACACGAGGATCGCAACCGGAAGTCCGATGAAGATAGCCAGCGATAGTGGCGTTATCCCCATGCCGGAAAAGCGCAGCGCCACAAGGCAGGGAATTCCCACCTGCGGCACAAGTCCGATCGCCAGATAATTGGCGAGCGCCCCGCCGCGCAAGCGGGCGGGGCCCCAGATCAGCTGCGAGCCGTAGATGATCTCGATTTCAGCGCGCAACAGGAACGCGAAGGCGGCCGGCACGACGTAGAGCGGCAGCGGCTGCTGCAGCATCCCGTAGAGAAGCAGGATCTCGATCAGGCATGTGGCGAGAGCGTTGGTCACGCACAGCGATGTCACCCAAGGTGCGAGGATATTGGGCGGACCGTCGGTGCGGTCGGCGCGCGCGTTGGGATCGTCTGCGGCCCAGACCCTGTAGTAGATGCGCTTGATGAAATTGGGTGAGTTGTGGTCGATGCGCTGGCCGAAGGCGATGCCGCCGAGCCAATTTAGCGTGAAGTCGGTCCCAAGGAACATGTAGAGGATGCCCATCCAGAGTACCCAGTCATACCAAACCATGGTTCACCTCCCGTATTGGTCGTCCGCCCACGTGACGTCACTCTTGCACAGGGAAGGTGAGTAGGCCGTTACAGTGGTGGGCGCACGCGGGAAGGCCGGGCGTTACCCCGGCACCTATCGCAGCGGCGAGTGCTGGGCCATCACACCAGCCTCGGCGGGCGACTGCCGCTTTCTTGGTCGTGCTTCTTGTCGGAAAACCGGCTTCCACTTTTCCGGAAGCACGACGTGCGCTTCAGCCCGACGTCGGGTCGGCTTCCCACAGGGCGCTTTTCGCCGCTCGTTTCGCGAGCTTACGCCCGCCGCGCAGCGCTGGCGAGCCCGCTGGGTGAGATCCCCTTCAATTTGGGTGCAGGATCGTGTTAGCGTCGGCAACCGAAGCGTTCAGCTCCAATTGCTGGGAGGCGAACATGACGGATTACGACCCCAATCTCCCGCAGGCATTTGCGCACGAGCAGAAGCGCCGCGGGCCCGGCCTGATCATGATCATATTCGCGGTCGTGGCGGTTTTCGTGTTGGCGATGTTGTTTGGCACGCTGCGCAAGCCGACGCCGACGGCTGTCACCTCGCCGGCCCCGCAGGAGGCCGCGACGACAGGGGACGGTGCGGTGAGCCCCGCGACCAGCACGCAGGAAGCCCCTGCCGGCGGGACGGACGCGGACGGAAACTAGTCGCTGTCCCCTCCCCCATGAGCCCAGCGGAATGGGGAGAGGGGGTGGTCGCCTTTTTTTATGACTGGGTCCCCGCCTGCGCGGTCGCGTCTATGCGAAGACGCTTCCTGGGCCGGGATTATGGCGTGGCGAGGTGAGTGGCTATACTTACTTCACACCCCGCTCCAGCCGCCACATCTCCTCGGAAACGCGGATGTCGGCGAGGATGCGGTCGATGAGCAGGCACGTGCGCTTGAAGAGGTCGGAGCCGCGGCGGTAGTCGGCGGGCGCGAAGAAATCGCAGCGACCGGCCTTGAAGAGATCGACGCATTTCTTCTTCGATTTGTTGGGTGGATAGACGGCGACCGCGTGCCCGCCGTTCTTGCGCATCACCGCCATCGACGGCACGTCGG
>CAZUKP010000026.1:0-44112 GCA_964620915.1 uncultured Hyphomicrobium sp.
CTCAGACGAGCCGCTGAGCCGCGAGACCAACTTTCGCACCGAGTTTGTTGCGGTGTTGAGCAACCACCCCCAGGGTGGCTTCAAAACGCGCCGGCCTACGGTTGTCAAAAGACCTGTCTACGAACCATGGCAGCCCAGCGGATTCTTCTTCTTTGGGCAGCCGAGCCCGAACCAGCAACGCGGCAACACCCGCCAGCGCCGCCGCGGAGGTTACAAGAAACGGGGACTGTTTTGGTAATTGACGGCGCTCCCTCACCCCACAACATCAAACGCAACGGGCAGCGACACCGGCTCCTGCTGTCGGCAACGGCTATGCCGCTCTCCGCTTGATTGTCGTGCGCGCACTCAAAAGCCGAGTGCCGCGATCAACGTGCGGCACGTGATGAAGATCAGGATGAGCGAGCCCACCGTCCACAGCGTGGCGCGCATGTCATGGGTTTGCGCGGTGAAGTACGCCGCAAAATGCAAGAACCGCGACGCCACGTAGCCGTAGAGCAGAACCTGCGCCAGCCACAACGGCGGCCCCGTCACGACATAGAGCAAACCGGCGACCAGGAAGAACGGCAGGTTCTCCAGGTCATTCATGTGGATGCGCCGGACGCGCTCGACGTACTCGTTCGGCTCCAGCTGCTTAGAATCGGGCGCGGGGTTGAGCGGCGTCTTTCTGATGTCCTCAGGCGAGCGAAAGCCACCCTTCACCTTCATCATGCGAATGACGGTGAGCCAGGACATGCCCACGGCCTTGAGGATCATGAGCGTGGCGGCGATCACGTACGTGGCGAACACGGGGTTTTGTAGGTCGAACTGGTCCATCTGTTCTCTCGCGCAAGGAAGCGACACTGGCCATGTTATAGCTTGCGAGGCTGAGTACTAAAGCATGGACGAGAATATTGAATGCTCGAACAGGACCAAGATAAATTATCGAGTCGATTGCGGCCCAACGAAAAGGTTCTCTGGACTGGACGCCCCAAGCAGGGCTTTGCATTCACTCGTCTGGATTGGTTTCAGATCCCTGCTTCGGTTGTGATAATGGCTCCACTCTTGGCAATTTCCTGCGGCCTCGTCGGAGGGGCGTTCAGAGACTACCAAGAGTACGTCGATCAACGCCAGCTGGCGTTTGTGCTTCTGGCCATACCTTTGATTTTCGTGTCGTTCTATTTGCTGGTCGGTCGTTTCATACATGATCGAATAAACCGTGCACACATGATCTATGCCCTAACGAACGAGGCTGCACACATCGTCCCGATGTGGGGATTGTTGCCAAAACGGCTCGATCTTAACCGTTACGACATGCGACTTGAACAGTTCATTGATGGCCAGGGAACTATTCAATTTGTTCCATCAAGTGGAAGACCGCAGTGGTTTGGATACCCTTTTGGAGGTCGAGTTGGAGCCACTATTGGTCAGCCACCCCGGTTCTATCGGATCGAAAACGCGAGTGTGGTCTTTGAGCAGGCCAAGGCGCTGAGTAGAGATAGAAAGGAAGCATTGAGTAGCTGATCCCTCACCCCGCCACGTCAAACGCCACCGGCGAGGTCGCAATTTGACGGGATCAGCGGTCTTGTCAGCTACGGGCCAAGAGAGCCACAAATCAATCACTGATCATCTGGCCGCATGCGCCTTGCGTACACTCGGGCGACCGGCGCGGACTCGAAGGCTTCGCGCTGCCCGCGTTCGCCGGGAATGGCGATAGAAGCACGTGTGCAGGCCGCCGTGCCGCCACCGAATGTCCGGGATCACGAGGCGACAGCGCCCTGCAGGGGCGCTCAACGCCGCCGCAGCGTTGCCGCCGCCAAGCACGCCGTGTAGCGTCAATTCAACTCAAGGCCACTTAAGGCTACTTGGGGATATCGGCTCAGTTCGTCCCTGGGCTACTTTGGGAATATTGGTGCAAATCAGGGGCTCTGCTTTTGTTATGGCCAAAAGTATTTCGCAACCGAGTTTTCGGGTTCTATTTTTGTCAGTCGTTTTCATGAACGCGGCAATCGTATTGATGCCACAGGTAGCCTTGGCGGCAGAAATCCCAGAGGCGTTTCGTGGTACTTGGTGTGCCACTTCTAAGGATATCGGTGGAGATTGGGGCGCTTACAGTTCTAACGGCTCGGATTGTGATGTCGTTGCGATTACGATCGGAACCGCTGATCTGAAGAGCTCGGACCAATCTTTGTCGTGCGTCATTCGGAATGCAGCAAGTTTTGACGTCTGCCCCTGGGGAATGATCTTCAAAAATAGAAAGCAGGCACAGAAAAATAGGCCGCATCAAATCAATCCGTGGAGTCCTGGATATCATATGGTGCTTGAATGCACCGGCAGTGGAACGCGGCCTGAAGCTTTTGGGGTGGATTGGGTGATTGAGAAGGGGAGTATCAGGAGCGGTGTGCCGCTAAGCTATCGGTGTCCCTGGGACAGGTAGTAATTGCGCTTGTGTGGGCCACTCCGGATCCGTCAACCCGTGCTCGCAATTTCCGATTACTCGTTCGCAACGACCTTGTTGCGCACACGCACGATGACTGTAGTGGGTCAGAAGCAGACTCTGTCAATGGCACTGCTCAACTCCGCCCCTCACCCCGCCACATCGAACGCGACCGGCAATGACACCGGCCCCGTGTTGCCGCTATCGGGCAAATACGTCGCCGCACCGTCGGCGCGCAGGCCCCGCATCCGCCCCGGCAGGATCGAAAACGCCACCGACATATCGCTGCGCGCAATCGCGTGGCCCAAGCAATGGTGCGGGCCGGCGCCGAAACCGAAATGGCGCGCGCGCTCGGCCGTGATGTCGAAACCGGGGGGAAATGCATTGGGATCGGTGCCGGCGGACTCAGACAACAAATGCAAGGTCGTGCCCTTGGCTATTTTCACGCCGTTGTGTTCGAAGTCCCCGATGGCCTCGCGCGTCACCCAGGTGATTGTCGGGCGCACGCGCATCACCTCTTCGACCGCCTTGGGCGCAAGCTCCGGCTTGTCCGCTAACAGCTCCCACTCGTCGGGGTGCTCCAGGAAGGTCGAAAGGCCCAGCCCCAACTGATTGCGCGTCGTATCGATGCCGGCAAACACCAGCATCAGGATCATGTCGCGTAATTCATCGCGCGATAGCCGGTCCCCATCCTCGCTTGCCGCCACCAGCGCCGACATGAAGTCGTTGCCCGGCGCGTTTTTGCGTTTCTCCACCAACGCATCCGCGTAGGCGAACATGCCTTCGGTCGCCGCGTTGATACGGTCCTCGTTCTCCTTAAAGGCGACGCCGAGCGCGAGCCCCATGTCGGCTGAGAGCCGCAGCACATGATCGGCTTCTTCCATGGGAAGACTGAGGATGTGGCATAAGACGCGCGCGGCGTACGGGTCGGCGAACGCCGCCATGAAGTCGCAATGGCCGCGGCCGGCAAAGTCATCGGCCAGCTCGGTTGCCAGCGCTTCGAACGTCGGGCGCATCCCGGCCACGACCTTCGGCGAAAACGCCGGGTTTACGAGTTTGCGCAGCCGCGCGTGATCGTCCCCTTCCTTGACGAGAATGGTGCGTCCCCACCAGTCGGCGAAGATCCCTTTCACATTATTATGCGCGGGCCAGGCGTGACTGCCCTGGCGTAGCTTCTTGTGCAGCAGCAGATTGCGCATGTCCTCGTAGCGCAGCACCGCGAGGCCGTAGGGCGTTCGCGCGTACCAGCTTTCCGCGCGCGCATCCTTGATCGGTTTTGCGCGCACCGACAGAGTCGGATCCGCAAGATTGAGGAACGGCACGCCTTCAAGTGTCGCAATCGCACCCATGGCGTGCTCCTCAAGGAAGGCAGTCGAGATAAGTCTCCACGTCCCAGTTTGAGACCGTGGAATTGAACCGCTCCCACTCGTCGGTTTTGTACTCGTGATAGAGACGGTACATCTCGCCGGGCAGCGCCGATTTGATCACCTCGTCCTTCGACAATTCCTCCAGCGCATGGCCAAGCGTCATGGGCAGCTTCTTCACCTGCTTGCCCTCTTCCATCGCCACGTAGATGTTGCGCTCTTCCGGCTGGCCGGGATCGAGATTGCGCTTGATGCCGTCGTCGGCAGCTTTGATGATTGCGCCGGCCATCAGATAAGGGTTCACCATGGAATCGACGGCGCGGTATTCGAACCGGCCCGGCGCTGAGATGCGTAGGCCCGTCGTGCGGTTCTGAAAGCCCCAGTCGGCAAACACGGGCGCCCAAAAGCCGGTGTCCCATAGCCGGCGGTAGGAGTTGACCGTGGAGCAGCCGATCGCCGTCAGGGCGTAAAGGTGGTCCACGATTCCCGCCACCACTTGCTTGCCCACCGTGCCTGGCATCCGCGCATCGTCGCTGTCGGGCATGAACGTGTTTTCGCCGCCATCGTGATAGGCGAACACGTCGGGCATCGCCGCGTACGTCTCCTGTCCGAGTTTCTTGTGAACGGTCTCGCCGCCGCGCCAGAATGAGATGTTGTGGTGACAGCCCGAGGCCGAAACACCCATGAAGGGTTTAGACATAAAGCACGCGATGAGATTGAACTCGCGCGCGACTTGCGCGCAGATCTGCCGGTAGGTGGTCAACCGGTCGGCCGTGCGCAGGGGATCATCGAACGTGAAGTTCAGTTCCAATTGCCCCGGTGCGTCTTCGTGATCGCCCTGGATCATGTCGAGGCCCATGGCGCGCGAATAGTCGATCACCTTCATGTAAACGGGGCGCAGACTTTCGAACTGGTCGATGTGGTAGCAGTACGGTTTCGAAAACCCGCCGGCTGGCTTGCCGTCTTCATCGCGCTTCAGCCACATCATTTCTGGTTCGGTGCCGTGGCGCATGTGCAGTCCGCCGTGTTCGGCTTTGAACTGTTCGTGGATGCGGCGCAGATTGCCGCGGCAGTCCGCAGTGAGGTAGCCGCCGGGCGCCTCGCGTTCCTCTCGGTTTCGAAACAGCGTGCAGAACACGCGCGCCACGCGCTTGTCCCATGGCAATTGGCAAAAGGTATCGGGCTCGGGAATTCCGATGAGTTCCGCCGCCTCCGGGCCGTAGCCCATGTAATCGCCGTGGCGATTGACGAACAGATTGACCGTTGCGCCGTAAACGAGCTGAAAGCCCTTACTTGCGACGGCCTCCCAATGCTCGGCGGGAATTCCCTTGCCGCAAATGCGGCCCGTGACGGAGACGAACTGCAAATAGAGATAGTCGATGCCCAGTGCGTCGATCAGCTTTCTGACCTCGGCGACTTTTTCCGCGCGTCCTGCGGCGTCGACGAACGATTCAATATCGGTCTTCATTCCAGTCATCACACGGTCTCCAGGTATCGGGCCCGCTCGAATGCGGACACATGTGCGTGGAACGCGGCGGCCTCCGCCGCACACCAAGCCGAATAGTGATCGACAAAGGGCGCTGCGAAGATCGCGCGGGCGGGTTCGGATTTGGCAAAGCGCCTTGCGGCTTCCTCCAACGAGGTCGGCAGCTCTTTATCGGGTAAAGCGGGAACGACCCGCCCGTCGCCAAAGACGGGCGATCCAGGATCGGCGTTGTTTTCAAGTCCCCACAGACCTGCGCCCAGCATCATGGCTGCGGTCATGTGCGGCATCGCGTCTGCGCCCGGCAGACGGAACTCAAGCCGCGTCTCGTCTGACGAACGGGTTACGACACGCACGCCGCACGAGTAGTTGCCCACGCCCCAGTTGGCAGCACGCGGCGCCCAGTTGCCCGGCCGCAATCGCCGGTAGGCATTCACTGTCGGTGCGAACATGCACATCAGTTCCGGCGTCAGCGCGAGCACGCCGCCGAGAAACGCCTTGCCCGTCTTGCTCAATCCGTTTGGGTCGGCGCCGTCATGCAGGATCGGCGTGCCGTCCTTGTCACGCAGCGAAAGTGACAGATGTCCGCCGAGGCCCGGGAAGCCATCATCGAGCTGCGCCATGAAGCTCGCGGTCAGACCTTGGCTGCGCGCGATCGCCTTGGTGAAGATTTTGAACAGCGCGGCATCGTCCGCAGCCTTCAAAATTGGCTCGGGTGCAAGCGTGTACTCCACGCAACCGGGCCCCAGCTCCATGCAATGATGATCAATAGGTATATGACAGGCCGACAATTGTTCATGTACGCCTGCTAAAAAGCCGGCATCGGCAGCCGGCGCGACGCCCGACCAGCACCGGTTGTGCGGCAGTGCCGGGTCCAGTTCGCCCCAGTCTTTCTGGCGTAATGTGGTCCCGTCCTCATCCAGAAAGATCGTCTCGTACTCAAACCCGGCAATCGCCTTGAGCCCGAGACTGGCCGCCTTTTCCACCAAGCGCTTCAAAGCGGGGCGCGGTGAGATGGCAGCGCTCGGCCCCGAATAGTCGGCGATGGCAAGCTGCGCGTTCTCCTCGAACGGGTAGGGCCTCAGCGTGTCGGCATCGACCGTAACATCTTCATCCACAAAGCCTTTTTCGGCAAAGCACGTATCGTCATGCATCCAGTAGGGAAGCGCGTCGATGAACCGCCAGCCATGAGCGGCAATCTGTTGGTAGCCTGCAGCGTCGAGCCGCTTTTCGCGGAAGGCCCCGGTGAAATCAAACAGACCCAGATGGGCGACGGCGTCACCGCCACCTCCTGGCCCCACCGTCTGACTTCCTGTCGTCGCCAGGGAAACGTCTCCATCTGCTTGACGACAACATTTTCACACTAATAAAAAACATTTCGCAAGAGGAAACATCGGGCAACTGCCCAAATTGGGGGCGTGCAGGTACCCGCCCAGGAAACTAGGGGCGAGGAGCATGAATCTTCCCCGGTGCGCCAGCGTCCACCTGCGGCGCGCGCGCATCTTGACCTTGACACGTTCGCTCTCTATTTTGCAGTTGCAAATCATTCGCAACTAGAGACCGCGCCCAAGTGGGCTGGCATAAGAGTAGCGCAAAGGAGACTGGATGAAGGGTCAGGCGTTTCAGCGGGCGATTGCGGCCGCACTCACACTTGTCGCCTGGTTCTTCATAGGCTCAGCAACCGGCATCAGCGCCGCCGAGGATCCCAAAGAGCCCTTTCGGGTGGTGACGACGTTCACGGTCATCCAGGACATCGCTCAAAACGTTGCCGGCGACGCAGCCGTGGTCGAGTCGATCACCAAGCCGGGTGCGGAGATCCATGGTTACCAGCCGACGCCGCACGACATTGTTAAGGCACAAAAGGCCGACCTCGTTGTCTGGAACGGCATGGGCCTGGAGCGCTGGTTTGAGAAGTTCTTCAACAACGTAAAGGACGTGCCGAGTATCGTTGTGAGTGAGGGTGTGGAACCAATCGACATCAGCGGCGGGAGCTACAAGGGCAGACCCAACCCGCACGCGTGGATGTCGCCCTCGAACGCGCTGATCTACGTCGAAAATATCCGCAAGGCGCTTGTCAAATATGACCCCGACAACGCCGACACCTACAACGCGAATGCGGCCGCATACGCAGAGCAGATCAAGGCGACGGACACTCCGCTGCGTCAACGCCTGTCGGCGATACCGGCCGAACAACGCTGGCTGGTGACCAGCGAAGGCGCATTCAGCTATCTCGCCCGTGACTATGACATGCGTGAGCTGTACCTCTGGCCGATTAATGCCGACCAGCAGGGCACACCACGCCAGGTTCGCACTGTGATTGATGCCGTGCGCGCGAACAAGATCCCCGTCGTCTTCAGCGAGAGCACGGTTTCAGATCGTCCTGCCCGACAAGTCGCGAAGGAAACGGGTGCACGCTACGGTGGTGTGCTCTATGTCGACTCCTTGAGCGACGATGACGGCCCCGTTCCCTCTTACCTGGATTTGCTTCAGGTTACGGTTTCAACGATCGCGAAGGGCTTCGGCACATGACAGTCTCCGCATTGAGAGACGGCAACATTAGCCTCATCAGAACCGGTGCGGCGGCTTCGCTGTCGGTGCGCAATGTCACCGTGACCTACCCCAACGGCGTCACGGCTCTGGAAGACGCTTACATCGAGCTTGGTCCTGGCACGATCTGCGGTCTTGTCGGCGTCAACGGCAGCGGGAAGTCGACGCTGTTCAAGGCGATCATGGGATTTGCTGCTCCGTCGCATGGCGAGGTGCGCATCGCTGGCCTGCCGGCACGAGAAGCACTCAAGCGCAGCTACGTCGCCTACGTGCCGCAAAGCGAGGATGTCGATTGGAATTTCCCCGTACTGGTCGAGGACGTGGTGATGATGGGCCGCTATGGCCACATGGGGTTTCTTCGCATCGCCTCCACCGAGGACAAGCGCAAGGTTTCCGAGGCCTTGGAGCGGGTGGGCATGAGCGATTTCCGCCATCACCAGATCGGTGAACTCTCAGGCGGACAGAAAAAGCGCGTGTTTCTGGCGCGCGCACTGGCCCAAGAGGGCCGCGTCATCCTTCTCGACGAGCCCTTCACGGGTGTCGATGTCAAAACGGAAACGGCGATTGTCGATCTTCTGCGCGAGTTGCGCGCAAGCGGACATTTGATGCTTGTCTCAACGCACAACCTCGGCAGCGTGCCGGATTTCTGCGATCACGTCGTTCTGCTCAAGCGGGTCGTTCTTGCTGCCGGTCCCACAGCGCGAACATTCACGCAAAAGAACCTGGAACGCGCATTCGGCGGCGTGTTGCGTCACTTCCGGCTCGATAGTGGCGAACTGCACGCTGACGATGATCAGCGCGGCGTGACCGTGTTGACGGACGATGAGCGTCCCGTGGTGTTCTATGGCGATGAGCGCAGCGACGGCGAGCCTCTGCGGCGTAAGCATGGAGAGGACGAGTCGTGAGTGAGCTTCTCGTCCCATTTGCTTACGACTACATGCTCAAGGCGATGTTCGTCAGTGCTTTGGTCGGTGGCGTTTGCGCATTTCTGTCCGCTTATTTGATGCTCAAAGGCTGGTCGTTGATGGGTGACGCGCTCGGACACTCCGTCGTGCCGGGTGTGGCTGCCGCCTATATGCTCAAGGTTCCCTATGCCGCTGGGGCCTTCATTGCCGGATTGGTCGCCGCACTTGGCATGGCGATCGTCAAACAACGCACGCGATTGCGGGAAGATGCGACGATCGGGCTTGTCTTTACGTCGTTTTTTGCGGCGGGACTGTTGATGGCATCGCTCCACCCGACGTCCGTAAACATCCAAACAATCGTTCTCGGAAACATCCTCGGGATCTCCGATGACGACGTGCGCCAGGTCATCATCATTTCGGCGGTGTCACTCACACTGCTTCTCCTCAAATGGCGCGACTTGATGGTCGTATTTTTCGACGAGAGTCACGCGCGCACGATTGGGCTCAATCCCTGGGCGTTGAAGATTCTCTTTTTTACGCTGCTTGCGGCCTGCACCGTGGCGGCGCTGCAAACCGTCGGTGCGTGCCTTGTCATTGCGATGGTGGTGACCCCAGGGGCGACGGCCTATCTGCTGACCGATCGATTTGGCCGCCTACTGGTTATGAGCGTCGCTATTGGCGTGACGACGAGCTTCGTTGGCGCCTACTTGAGTTTCTTCCTCGATGGCGCCACGGGCGGTGTGATTGTCACACTGCAGACGCTGGTATTCTTGACGGCCTTCTTCCTCGCGCCAAAGCACGGAAGGCTTGCTGCACGTGCCAGGGCCCGTTCTCCCAGGGAGCCGGTACTTTGATGACGGCGTGGGAATTTGTGGCTGAACCACTGAGCTACGGCTTCATGCAGCGAGCACTTGTTGCAGCCGTATTCATCGGTGCGGTGTGCTCGGTGCTCTCCTGCTATCTTGTTCTCAAGGGGTGGTCGCTGATGGGCGATGCCGTCTCGCACGCGGTACTTCCAGGCATTGTGCTGGCCTTCGTACTCGGGCTGCCGCTCGCGGTCGGCGCGTTTGCTGCAGGGCTCACCTGTGCGGTTCTGACTGGCTACTTGAAGGAGAACAGCCGCGTCAAAGAGGACACGGTGATGGGTATCGTGTTCTCGGGCATGTTCGGCTTCGGGCTCGTGCTGTTCACGAAAGTCGAGACCGATCAGCACCTCGACCACATCTTGTTCGGCAACATGCTGGGAATCACGGCAGGCGATCTGGTCGAGATCGCCATTGTGGCCGGCGTTTGCCTTATCGCCGTGCTGGTGAAACGCCGTGATCTTCTCTTGTACTGCTTTGACCCGCAGCACGCCCGTGCCATCGGTCTTCCGCTGGGCGTCATTCATTATGCGCTTCTGGTTCTTTTGGCACTGACGATCGTTGCATCCTTGAAAGCGGTCGGAATCATTCTCGTCGTGGCGATGCTGGTCGCCCCTGGCGCCATAGCTTATCTGCTAACCGACCGGTTCGAGCGCATGCTGGTGATCGCGGCTACGGTCGCGATCGGTTCGAGCATGGTCGGGACGCTTGTCAGCTTCCACATTGATGGGGCGACGGGCCCGTGCATCGTACTGATACAAGCTTTCGTCTTCTTGCTTGCATTCTTCTTCGCACCCGGACGCGGCGTATCTGCAATTCGCCGAGTCTGATTACTCGGCCGGATCGGCGGCGCCTGCGGGATTGCTTGCTTCGACCTGGCGCTGCTTGCTGTGATCGCGTGCGATGTAGGTGTAGATGGCCGGTGTCACGAACAGCGTAAAGATGGTTCCAATCGTCAGGCCGGAGCCAATAACGACTCCGATTGAGAACCTGCTCGCGGCGCCCGCACCTGTAGCGATAATGAGTGGCACCATGGCGATCACCATCGAGGCAGTCGTCATCAGAATGGGCCGCAAGCGAATAGATGCGGCTTTCTCAATTGCGCCGCGCCGGTCAAGCCCCTCGTTGATCTGCAAGTGGTTGGCATAGTCGACCATCAAGATTCCATGCTTTGCGATGAGACCGATGAGGGTGACGAGACCGATCTGCGTGTAGATGTTGAGGGTGGTCAATCCTGCAGTGAGCGGCAGGAGCGCGCCGAAGATAGAGGTGGGGAGCGCGATCAAGATGATGAGTGGGTCGCGGAAGCTCTCGTATTGGGCGGCGAGAACCAGATAGATCACGATCAGAGCAAAAATGAAGGTGATGACAAGCCGGCTGCCTTCCTGCTCGTATTGTCGGCTTTGGCCCTGAAAGTCATAGGTGAACCCTTCGGGGAAAACCTCGGTAGACTTGTCTTTCAGGAAGTCGATCACATCGCCCATCGTCCGGCCCGGGAACGGAACGCCCTGAAGGATTGCCGAGTTGAGCTGCTGGAAGCTCGTCAGCGCATTCGGCTGCACCGAGCGGCGAACGTCGACCACGGTCGACAAAGGAACGAGGGCGCCTGACGACGTGCGGATCTCGTAGCGCTTGATCCAATCAGGTGCGAGACGGAAATCGCGTGGAACCTGCGGGATCACCTGATAGCTGCGGCCATAGAGATCGAAGCGGTTGACATAATTGCCGCCCAGCAGCGTAGCCAGAGATGCACCGATATCCTGCATGGTGATGCCGAGTCTGTTGGCCTTGTCGTGATTGATTTTGACCTCGATTTGAGGCGTGTCGAACTTCAGGTCGGTGTCGGTGAACAGGAACAGCCCGCTCTTAGTGGCTTCCTGCTGCATCGTATCGAGAACCTGCGCGAGTTGCTCATAGTCGGCGGTTGTGGTGATAACGAACTGCACCGGCGGGCCACCGGTTGAGCCCGGTAGCGATGGACGGCCAAAAGAGAAGATCTGTCCGCCTGCAATTCCGGCGACCTTCGGCTGCAGCTCCTGGAGAATCTGCTGCTGTGTCCGGTGGCGTTCTTCCCACGGTTTGATCAGGATACCCGAGAATGCCTGATGTACGTTTCCGCCCATGCCGTTGATGGCAAAGACGTGCTCCTTCTCCGGAACCGTCTGAAACACATCATAGAGATGTGCCGTCACCTGCTCGAGGTAATCGATATTGGCCGGCTGAGGTGTCTTGACGATGTTAAAAATCACGCCCTGGTCTTCCTCAGGCGCCAGCTCCTTTTGAGCGGTCACGTACATCAAACCGGTTGCAGCGATAACGCCGACGAGAACCAGAACGGTAACCGGGCGGTAGTTGAGCGAGCGGCCTAGGCGGCGCTGATAGCGCTGATTGAGCTTGTCGAAGAAGCGATCTAGAAACCGCACGAAACGGCCGCTTGATTGCTCGCTCTTTAAGAGTTTGGAGCACATCATCGGTGAGAGTGTGAGCGCGATGATGCCCGAGACGATGACGGCGCCGGCAAGCGTGAATGCGAACTCGCGGAAGAGCGCGCCGGTAAGGCCTGAAACGAAACCGATCGGGGCATAGACCGCAGCCAGCGTGATCGTCATCGATATTACGGGTACGGCGATTTCACGCGCACCTTTCAGTGCGGCATCGAAGGGACTCAACCCCTCCTCGATGTGACGGTGGATGTTCTCGACCACGACAATGGCGTCGTCGACGACGAGGCCGATGGCGAGCACGAGCGCGAGAAGCGTCAAAAGGTTGAGCGAATAGCCAAGCGCGAGAAGCGCGAACATCACGCCGATCAACGAAAGTGGAATCGTGATGATCGGAATGAGCGTTGTGCGCAGGCTACCAAGAAAAAGAAAAATCACGATGATGACGATCCCCGCCGCCTCCAGGAGTGTCTTTTGGACCTCAGCAATGGACGCATCGATGAACTTCGTGGAGTCGTAGGCAATCGCCGAATTCATTCCGGGAGGCAGCTCTCTCTTGATCTCAGGGAAGGTGTCCCGGACATCGGAGATGACAGTCAACGGATTGGCCGTGGGCGTTGAATAGATGCCGATGAAGACAGCCTTCAGACCGTCAAAGACCGAGGTGGAGTCGACGCTTTCGGCGCCAAGTGAGATGTCGGCTATGTCATCGAGGCGTACGAGTGCGTCCCCACGGGTGGCGACAATGAGCTCACCGAACGCTTTGGCGCGGTTGAGAGAGGTTTGCGCGTTGATGGTCGTTTGAACGAAGTCGCCTTTGATCTGACCGGCGGCCGAGGTGAAGTTGTTGGCGGCAAGTGCCGTTCGCACCTGGGTGGGGGTGATGCCGAGGGAAGCCATCTTGTCGGGGTTCAGCCAGATCCGCATGGCGAACACCTGACCGCCAAGGATACGCGCATCGGCCACACCGTTGATGGTTTGAAGTTTGGGCTGCACCACGCGCGTGAGGTAATCGGTGATCTGCGAACTGGTGAGAACGTCGCTGTTGAACGACAGGTACATGAGCGCTGTCGACTCGCCGGTCTGTTTCACAACAACTGGGTCTTGAGCCTCATCGGGCAAGATGCTCAAGACCTGATTGACCTTGGCAAGCACGTCGGCGACTGCGCGATCGGGATCGGCATTAAGACGCAGATTGAGGGTAACAGTGCTGACATTCTGTTGTGACGAAGACGTGAGCGTATCGATGCCTTCGGCGCTCGCCACGGCTTGCTGGATAGGGACAGTGATAAAGCCCTTAATCACGTCGGCGTTGGCGCCGGGGTAGGTCGTCGTGATTGTGATCGTCGTGTTAGAGAGCTCGGGGTATTGGCGTACAGGCAAGTTGAAGGCCGCGCTCAAGCCGATCAGCAGGATCAGCAGGCTCACGACGGTAGCCAGCACCGGGCGGCGAATGAAGATGTCGGTGAACGACATAATTGCGATCTCGCTATTGTCTGGGCCGTACGGCCGGCGACTTGAGCTCTTGTGAATTGTCGACGCGAACACGTGCGCCAGGGTTGAGCTTGAGCTGTCCCGTCGTGACGACGTCCTCGCCGGCCTTGAGACCTTCAGTGATTGCGATGCGTGTCTCGTTCACCTGGCCGGTTCGAACAAAACGACGCTCCACGAAGAGAGCTGGTGCGCCATCCGGCTCTGCAACAGGTGTTTCGCCGTCCTTGGGCTCGGCCTTCTTCACGACGTAGATGCTGTCGCCGTAGAGGCTGTAGGTGACTGCGGTGCGCGGCACCGTCACAACGGACTGAGGCGAACCGACGAGGACATTTACGTTTGCAAACATGCCGGGAAGAAGCTTGCGCTGCGGGTTGGGCAGCGTGCCGCGGACGAGAAGCGTGCGTGTGTCCTGGGCAACGCGAGCATCGAGCGAGGCAATCTCGCCCGTGAAAACCTCGCCGGGAAACGCGTCGATTGTCAGCTTGAACGTCTGGCCGACGCTGAGCCTCCCGATGTTCTGCTCAGGAACGGGGAAGTCAACCCAGATCGGGTCGAGAGCCTGGAGTGTCACGAGCGTCAAACCTGGCGAGACATATTGGCCCAACTCGACCTGGCGGATCCCAAGACGGCCGGCGAACGGGGTCCCGATTGTGTTTCGGTCGATAACGGCCGTGATGCGGTTGACGGCGGCTTCAGCCGTGTCGCGCTTTGCAAGCGCGGTGTCGACATTGGCTTGCGAGGCGACGTTCTTTCGCAGGAGATCCTCCTGGCGGGTAAAACCGACGTCTGCTTCGCGAAGCACCGCCCTGGCGCTTGCCAACTCGGCCTGCTCGACTGAGATGTCGAGCTGAACGAGCTTGGCTCCCTTGGGGACATCTTGTCCGCTTTCAAAGTAGAGGTCGGTGACAACGCCGGAGACTTGCGGTGCGATGTCGACCCCTTGCGAAGCGATCAACGTGCCAATCGCCGGTAGCCGCTCGATCCACTCCTCAGTCTTTGCTGGTTCCGCAGTAACCGTGGCCGGAGGCGGAACCTGCTTGGACAGGAACTCCGTGATCATCTGCGGCTTGAAGACGAGCTGGAAGTAGGCCAGGCCGCCGAGAATCGCCCCTACAATGAGAGTCGCAAATGCGAACCGTATGAACATGGCGACTTCCCCATTCAGACTGCGGAGTATCGGCGCAACAAGACACGGTGCGTGCCGAGGTCGAGAGACCCGCGGCAACAGCAAGCCATGTCTTGAGAACAGTGTTGTTGTGGCTTGACCCGGCCAAGGCTAGCAATGTCAGACGGAGAAGGCAGCAGATTTTTTTGGCGAGGGCATGATCTTGCTGCAAGGCACGGCGTCATGCTGCGACTTGGCGACACAGGCCCAAGCCGGTGATCCGATTTAGGCTCAAGATTCGAGACGGTCGGCAAGCTTGGAGAGCCATTTGTAGACGCCAGCTGGTCCATCAATGTCAGTGCCCGACCGACCGAAGTGCTCGCCTGAGACTTTAAGGCCAAAGCCGCCGAGTTCTCGTGCGGCCGCCAGCGCCGGCTCATCGCCCGCGTCGTCACCGATCATGACTGGCCTGCGGTTAGCAAAGATCGGCAGCGCGGCGAGCGTCTTCAGTGCGAGGCCCTTGGAAAAGCCAGCCGGAATGACTTCAAAGACCTTTCGCCCTGGATAGACGACCCAATCGTTGGGGTGACGAGCGACACGTGCTGTCAGTTCTTTTTCGATCGTCGACTTCAGCTCCGGCGCGAGGCGGTAGTGAATCGCGATGCCCGATCTCTTTGGCTCTGCAATGACACGAGGCCAATGGCGGGACAGCTCAACCAACTCGTCGATGAAGTCTTGCGGCATTGGTTCGGCGGCTTGGTCAATCGCGCCGCCTGGTGTTGTGCGCAACTCGGCACCGTGTACGCCCGACCCCACCAGCTTCGCAGGCGCGAGTATATTGTCGATGTCTTCGAGTTTGCGTCCAGTGATGATTGCTACCGCACCATCGAGCCCCTTGCAGAGGCGGAGAAGCAGATCGGGTAGCCCATCGGGAACGATGACGCTATCGGGCGTCGGCGCCATCTCCAAAAGCGTCCCATCGACATCCAGAAAGAGACCATAGCTCTTCACGTCGCCTGCGAGGATCTCGGCGGTCAGATCCGGTTGTGCCGAGACATCGTTGTGATGGTGCAAGATAGCCCTCCCAAGAGGCCGGCGAACTGGCCGCCGATACCCTATGTATGTCGCTGCCGGACAGAAGCTCTAATCAAAAGCGAGGCGGCGTTAAAGGAGCTTAGGGCCGCAGGCAGTGGGCGATGTGGCCTCAAAACCCCTGACTTTGGGGAAAATCAATTGAGGCGACGTCCGCCGCAAGAAGCGAGCCGACTGTCGAGACTAGCTCGATCTAATCCGCGTTGACCCTGGCGTGAGTTCGGCCTTTTCAAGCGGCCTAGTAATCCCGTCAGGCCGTACCGGTCGCACTCGCGGAGCAGCGGCGCGGCTGCGAACGCTTTCAAGCGTGTTCAAGAAAGATTTGTACCAAGAAAACGTATCATCGACGCGGATCGATTCGAGCAGAGCTTGGTAGCGCTCTTTTCGTTCTTGAAGACCCATCTCGAGGCCACGCCTGATCGCGTCGGCCATCTCTTCAACATCGTAGGGATTGACGATAAGTGCTTCCGTTAGCTGCTCGGCCGCGCCTGCGAACCGAGAAAGAATGAGAACGCCAGGGTCTGCAGGGTCCTGAGCCGCCACGTACTCTTTGGCAACGAGATTCATGCCATCGCGCAATGGCGTAACCAGCCCGATGCGGGAATAGCGGTATATGTCGACCAGCATCCGGCGCGGCGTCGAGCGGTGGATGTAATGAATTGGGACCCAATCGAGTTCACCGAGGCGACCGTTGACGGTCCCGGTGAGCTCTTCAAGCTCCTGGCGGATATCCGTGTAGGCCTCGACGTTCTCTCGAGTCGGTGGTGCGATCTGCGAGAGCACGACCTTGCGTCGATAGTCGGGATACTTCTCAAGGAACCGCGCGAACGCCCGAAACTTTTGAGGGAGACCCTTCGTGTAGTCGAGCCGGTCGATACCGATGATCCGAGTCATCGCAGGCGGCTGTTCGCGACTACGTTTCGGCCTCGAAGCAATGAACGAGTCCATGTCAATGCCGACAGGGAAGCTTGACACCATCATGTCGCGCTCGAATGCCTTCATCAAACCGTCGGGCCGCCGGCGACCAAACCTTCCCGATTGCAGAAAATGCGTTAGATTGGCGACGTCTGCCTTGGTCTGAAGTCCCACCAGGTCGTAGGACGCGAGACTTTGAGCTAGCGCCTTGTGCTCGGGGATGGCCATAAACATTTGGGCTGGCGGGAAGGGAATGTGCAGGTAAAAACCAATCGGATTCTCGACGCCAAGCTTGCGCAATTCCAGACCGAGCGGGATCAGATGGTAATCGTGAATCCAGATCGTATCGTCTGGCTTCAGCAGCGGACACAATGCCTTCGCAAAGCGCCGGTTCACATCAAGGTAACGTGTGTAATATCCGGCTTCGAATTGAGCCAGGTCGAGCCGAGAGTGGAAGACCGGCCACAACACGGCGTTTGAGTACCCGAGATAGTAATCCTTATATTCGCGATTGCTGAGAGAGAGCGTGGCGATTGTTGCCGTGCCTGCTTCTGTAATGTCAGGCGTTGTGCGCTGTTCCTCTCCCCGCTCCGCCAGTTTGCCGCTCCATCCGAGCCACAATCCATGGCGGGCGCGCAGTACGTCGGCCAGAGCAACCGCAACGCCTCCGGCCTGGGAAGCCTTCTTGAGGTCGTCGACCCGATTTGAGACGAGGACAATCCGATTCATAAGTTACCTGAGCGAGCCAAGGATGAAGTCTAGCATCAATTCTTCCATCGCGGGGGCGGCGCAGCGAATCGCTTATAGGTCAAACGTTTACCGGCAGTTATGTTTCCCTTGATGACAATGTCGTGTGCTTCACAGAGGTGACCAGGCCTCTTCCCAGCTCCGCGATAACTTGGTGCCCGTATTTATGATACCTGCCATGCAATAGGTCTGGGGCAGGTTCCCCCAGAGCGCCCCGGTTTCGGGATGTATATCCTCGCTGAGTATCCCGTAGGAATTGCGGCGCGATAGGATGTCGGCGAAGACTTCCCTACCCTTCTCCTTTTGGCCGATAGCGGCCAGCGCGTCGGCGTACCAGAACTGGCAGACGAGGAAGGCGGTTTCGGGCATGCCAAAGTCATCCTCGGCAACGTAGCGCATGATGAATCCGTTACGGGACAGCTCTTTTCCAATGACGTTACAGGTCTTGACGAAGCGCTCGTCTGTTGCCGGAAGCAGACCAAGCTCGGGAAGAAGGAGCACAGCCGCGTCGAGATCATCGTGGTCGAGTGCCCCGGCAATCACCTGATATTTTTCGCTCCAGGCGCGTTCAAGAATCTCTTTGCGCAGCTTTTCGGCGTGGCGCGCCCAATAGACCGCTCGTTCACGAAGCCCTAGGAGTGCCGCAACCTTTGAGAGGCGATCGCAGGCAACCCAGCACATGGTTGCTGAGTGCGTATGAATACGCTGGCGTCCGCGGTACTCCCAGGGGCCGGCATCAGGCTCCAGATAGAGCCGCCTTGCCAGATGGCCTAAGGGTTCGAGGCGGCGGAAAAGCGTCTCATCTCCCATAGAGGGAAGACGGTGATCAATGAACATCTGCGATGCGCCAAGGATCACACTGCCGTAGGCATCGTGCTGCAACTGCTCGGCTGCCTGATTGCCGATGCGCACAGGCCCCATGCCCTGGAAACCCGCCAAGTCATCCGCAATGCGCTCTTCGAGAGATTCATTGTGGACGATGCCATACACAGGCCGAAGCGGCCCCTCTCCATCAACCGCCACGCTGGTGATATAATTGATATAGTCTTCCATTGTGTGGGTCGCACCGAGCCGGTTCAGCGCCCTGATGACGAAGTAGGCGTCACGAAGCCAGCAGAAGCGATAATCCCAGTTTCGCTCCGTACCTGGCACCTCGGGGATCGATGTCGTGTGGGCTGCGATGATGGCACCCGTTTCCTCGAAGTGGCACAGCTTCAGTGTGATCGCCGCGCGGATGGTTTCGGCTTGCCATTCGAAGGGAATGTCCAATTCGCGGACCCAGTCGCGCCAATAGTCTCGTGTGCGTTCCAGAAATTCGCGTGAGAGAGGGTCGACGCCAGCCTCGAGTGGTTCGTCAGATCCGATTATGAGCGTGACAGGGCGTGTGAGCGCGAACGGTGTTTCGTGGGCGACGTAGGACAAGGGGGCGTCCGTCGTTAGCCGGAGCACGTTCGCACCACCCGTGAAGCGCATATGATTTGAGCCAATCGCTTGGCACTCACCTGGTTGGCCGTAGTTGAATGTGGGGCGCAACCTGATGCTGATGCGCGGTAAGCCACGGATGGGCTCGATGCGCCTGATGATCTGCGCGGGATGAAACACGCGCTCATAGCGCATGAAACGGGGCGCGTAGTCTGAGATTTTGACGACATTTCCGTCACCGTCGTCGATGATGGTTTCGATGATGGCGGTGTTGCGCACGTAGGCCGAGGTCGATTTCGGTTCCCCGTGGAGGACGACGTCGCAAAATCCCTTCTCTTCGTCGCCAGAGAGTAGACGCGAAAAAACGGGATCTGAATCCAGTCGCGGGAAACACCACCAAACGATACGCCCGGTCGGCGCCACGAGCGCTGCAATGCGCCCATTGCCGATTGGAGCAAGGTTGAGATCTATCGGCGGTACGGGGTTCTTTTTTTGACCCATTGCGTCTCTCGAAGGGGGGATGAACCGGTCTATTGAGGATGCCGGCTGCTAAGGCCTGTCGCAGACGGTTGACCTGTTAGACTTGGCACCCCCTCCGCCCTTTAGGGCGAACGGGGTCTACTGTCCAGGCGGCGAGCTTCGACAATGTTAGGAACTCGGCCTTCGATTGGAGCGGCCGGGGCAAGATGTGCACGCCCAACGCGCACCGACAGGCAGGCGGTCGCGCCTGTAGGGGGCTCTTCGCACTGCCGCAATCTGTTTGTGCAGATGGTGGGAGTAGCCCTGGGTATTCGGTAATCGAGGAGATGAAGCCAACACGGTGACGCGCATGAAACGGGCCGATCGAAGCGCGCCAGCGCGCCACCGCGCCGGCAGCGCCACGAAACGCAAAAACCTAATTCGCGGCGCCCAAGGTACAGTTAAGCGGAAAAGTGTTTCCACAAAGCAAATGCGCGTACGGTTTTGTTCCAACGCACCTCAATCGCCGTTTTCTGTCGACTTGCCGGTTGGCCGCTCCTCTCGCGGCTGCAGCAGCCAACCAATGAAGGGCGATAGTAGTCTGTGCGGCAGTATGCGTAGGGCGAGCGCCAACATCATATTGAGCAGACCCGGCACGACGAGGCGGTGACCGAGAACATAGCCACGGTATCCCGCGTTTGCTGCCCCCTCCGGCGACAGAGGAAGAATGAGATAACGATAGAACGCATGCTCGGCTCCCATGCGTTCGTGAAATGTTGTGTTAACGGGACCCGGTGCCAGGGCCGTGAGGCGAACGCCTTCGCCTGCAATTTCAGCGGCGACCGCCTCTGTGAGCGAGATGACATAGGCCTTGCTTGCATAATAGACAGCTTGCTGAGGACCGGGCGCCAGTCCGCCGAGAGACGCAAGATTTAGGATTCCGCCACGCCCCCGTGCCAGCATTCTAGGGAGTACGTGCCGCATGAGGCGCGTTAGCGCCATCACATTGAGGTCGACAAGGCACATCACGTCGTCTTCGCCATGTGTCTCAAAGCGTCCCGCTAAGCCCATGCCGGCAGAGTTCACCAGTGTGTCGACATAGTATCCCTGCCTAGCTAGCTCTTCATCGAGGCGCTGAGGTGCGTCCGCGTCAGTGATATCGAGGGGGATCGACACGGCTTTCACGCCAAATTCACGTTCGATTTCAGCCGCCGCATCCTGGAGCGGTCCAGCGTTGCGCGCGACCAGCACGATGTCTTCGCCGGCCTTGGCAAACCGCTGGGCCAGCGCGAACCCAATACCGCGCGACCCTCCCGTTACGACGGCTGCAGGCTCAAGGTGTGCAACAGCCTCCAGTGCGCGAACCGAGGGCTGCGCGCGCCGGGCAATCCAACGATCGAGGAGGCGGCGGTTTAGGGAACGCCTGTTATGCCGTTGCCTCCGGGGTGGGCGTGACATCTCGTCAGTCATCTCGGCCTAAATTCAAATATTGTTGGATCATGTCGACGTGCGAATGCGATGGGCATCCAGACCACAATTGCAAGGTCTGTGAAAGCTTTCGTTAAGCATGCTTGCGTTGGCGGCGGACTGTTGGTGCGCCTTAACGGTAACCAAAGCGTTTTACGGACTTAATGACCGCAATTCCTGTTGGTTCGCCGCTTGCGGCGCGCCGGCGTGCTGGTGCGTGTTTTGGGCCGCGCAAGGTTAGTCGATGCGCGGAAGGTAATAATGGGCATTGTTCGGTTCGCTCTGAGATTTCCGCACACTTTCTATGTGCTCGCGGCAATGATTGTCTTTCTCGGCGTCACCGCAATTCGCACGATGCCGACCGACATATTTCCCGAGATTGATATCCCCGTCGTGTCCGTGATCTGGACCTACACTGGCCTGAGCACGACCGAGATGGAACAGCGTGTCACCACCTATAGCGAATACGCCATCAGCGCCAACGTCAGCGGTATCAAGGACATCGAGGCACAGACCCTCAATGGCGTCTCGGTACAGAGAATCTACTTCCACCAAGGCGTGAACATCGACCTTGCGATATCTCAGATCGTTGCCGCGACGAGCTCCATTCGCGCCCTGATGCCTGTGGGGATAGAGCCACCAATTGTGCTGCAGTTCAACGCCTCAAGCGTCCCCGTCCTGCAGCTCAGCCTGACTTCGGACACCCTGAACCAAGTAGATCTCTATAACTATGGCATCTACCGGCTGCGCCAGGAACTTGCTCCGGTCCAAGGCGTCACATTTCCGGCTCCCGATGGGGGGGCGTTCCGGCAGATCATGGTCGATATCGACCCGAAGAAGCTGCAAGCAAAAGGATTGACGCCGGCGGATGTCGTGAAAGCGTTCAGCGCGCAAAACCTGACGCTGCCGTCGGGTTCGGCAAAGATCGGTCAAAAGCAGTACACCGTGCGCACAAATGCGATGCCGGCGAGCATTGAAGCGCTCAATGAAATTCCAATCAAATATCAAGACGGCGCAACGGTCTTCGTGCGCGACGTCGGCCAAGTTCGCGACGGATCGGCCGTGCAACAGAATGTCGTGCACAAAGACGGCAAGGCAGCAGTCTTGTTGACCGTCATCAAGAAAGGAAACGCATCGACGCTTTCTGTCGTCGATGGTGTTCTCGCCGTCCTACAGGTTGCGCGCGAAGCTGCGCCGCCGGGTCTTGAGATCAATGAGCTGTTCAATCAGTCGCAGTTCGTCACAGAGGCGATTGCGGATGTTGTTCGCGAAGGCGGCATCGCTGCTGTCCTTACAGCATTAATGATACTGTTGTTCCTCGGTTCGTGGCGATCGACAATCGTTGTGATGGTCGCGATCCCGCTAGCGATCCTTTCCTCGATCGTCGGGCTGTACTTCACGGGCAACACGCTCAACATCATGACGCTTGGTGGCCTGGCGCTCGCGGTTGGGATCCTCGTCGACGATTCGACCGTGACAATCGAGAACACGCACCGCTTATTGGACGAGGAACACTTGCCGCTGCCTGAAGCGACGTTGCAGGGCTCGGCCGGCATTGCCATACCGACCTTGGTCTCAACGCTAGCCATAAGCTGCGTGTTTACGTCGGTCATCTTCCTCGAGGGTCCAGCAAAGTACCTCTTCACACCGCTCGGTGTCGCCGTCGTATTCGCGATGCTGGCATCCTATGTCCTTTCGCGAACGTTGACGCCGATTATGATCGGCATGCTCCTGAAAAAAGAGTGGCGCGGAAGCGCAGACGCAAAGCCGCGGGGATGGTTCGGACGATTTCATGCAGCGTTCGAGAACGGCTTCGAGCGAATGCGTGCCGGGTACGTGCAATTGCTGAGGGAGCTGCTCGAATATAGGCTTATCATTCCTGTTGTCGGTGTCTTGCTGCTCGCGCTCGGGGCGGCGTTGTTCATGACCGTAGGTCGCGATTTTTATCCCAGTGTCGATGGCGGTCAGATAAAGCTACATGTCCGCGCGCCAGCAGGTACGCGCTTGGATGCAACATCCAAGATCTTCCAAGAGGTCGAGAACAAGATTCGCCAAGTCATTCCCGAGCGCGACCTCGACCTCATCGTCGACAACATCGGCGTCAATGGAATTTCCTACAATCTCGGCTTTTCGGATGGCTCGACAATTGGCGTGAATGACGGCTTCATCCTAGTTGCCCTGAAGAAGGGCCACGCACCAACGGCTGACTATGTCAGCAAGCTGCGTCAGGTGTTGCCTGGGGCCTTCCCCAGCGTCATTTTCTACTTCCAGGCCGCCGATATGGTCACGCAGATCCTCAATTTTGGTTTGCCCGCACAGATCGATGTGCGCACGGTGGGCTATGATCGAGAGACAAACCTGCGGGTTGCGAGGGAACTACGACGACGCCTCGCCAAGGTTCCCGGGATTGTAGACGTGCATCTCCAGCAGGAGGTCGATGCGCCCGCACTCTTCGCGACGATTGATCGTACCAAGGCCATGCAACTTGGCCTCACGGCGCAGGACGTCGCCAACAACGTCAATATCAGTTTGAGTTCCTCTCAGCAGGTTACGCCGAACTTTTGGACCGATCCAAAGGCGGGGATTCCCTATGCTCTTGCGGTCCAAACGCCGCAGTACTGGGTGAGCTCCATGGGCGAACTCGAAAATACACCCATCTCGACCGCCATCTCGCCATCGACCTCCTATTCGAACAGCGAACCGATCCCCGGCTTGATGAGCAGTGTCGCTGCGATCAAACGCGGCAGCGTACCCACCAACGCCAATCAATCGAACATTCAGCCCGTTTTCGAGGTCTACGCCAGCATTCAGGGAATTGATCTAGGCACGGCCTCCGACGCGATTTCAGAGATCGTTGCGGATCTGGAAAAGGAGCTGAAGCCAGGCAATTCCATCGAAGTCACCGGTCAGATCCAGAGTATGGACAATGCATTCGCCGACATCGGAATTGGCCTCATATTCGCGTCGGTGTTCGTCTATCTTCTGATGGTTGTGAACTACCAAAGTTTCGGGGTGCCGTTCGTAGTGATCATGGCGCTGCCGGCCACGCTCTGCGGCATCCTCGTCATGTTGTTTGTCACGGGAACGGACATGAGCGTGCCATCGCTCATGGGCGCCATCATGGCCGTCGGTGTCGCGTCTGCAAACTCAATCCTGCTTGTGACGTTTGCACGCGATGAGCACTTGGCAGGCAAGTCGTCCTTTGAGGCTGCGATAAATGCAGGCCATACGCGTATCCGCCCTGTCTTGATGACGGCTTCAGCGATGATCGTCGGCATGATTCCGATGGCAATCGGTGGTCCCGGCCAGGAGCAGAATGCCGTCTTGGCACGTGCGGTCATCGGCGGGCTCTTGTTCGCAACACCAACAACCTTGCTGATCGTACCGTATCTATTCGCGATGATGCGTCGCCGCTACGACGGCGAGCCGGCTCAAGGCGTATTCAAAGAGGGCGCCGTATGAACAACGTTGTAAAGCTTCCCGACAGGGACCCTTCAGAGATCGAATCCGAGGACAGCGGTGAGCATCACGCAGGGCCGCCTGCCGGTGAGCGTTCGCGGTCGTTCTCCCGGCGAGGCCCGTTTCAGTTAGGACTGATCGTGCTTCTTCTGCTTGGTGGCGGTCTCGTCTACGGCTACTGGCGCAACGAGACGGAGAATGCGCAAGTCTTGTCCAGCGCAGAGAAGCGTCGGAATTTCGTGCCGACCCTCGAGGTAGCCAAGGTCAAGCCGAGCGATCCAACGATCACTACCACCCTGCCGGCGACCACCTTGGCGTACACCACGGCAAACATCTACGCGCGCGTGAGTGGGTACATCCAGCAGCGCAACGTTGATATCGGCGACCGTGTCCAAGAAGGCGATGTGCTGGTTGAAATCTCGGCGCCCGAGATCGAGCATCAACTTGCTCAGGCCGAGGCCACGCTCGCGCAGACCGAAGCCACTCACAAGCAGCTGATTGCGAACAGAGAGCTTGCAAAAGTCACCAAAAGGCGCAACGCGCCGTTGGTCAACAAAGGGTACGTGAGTGCCCTTACTGGCGACACCAATCGGTACAGTCTCGATGCCCAAGAGGCGGATGTGAAGGCGGCCGAAGCGAACATCGCTGCGCAGAAGGCTGCGGTTGAAGTTGCCCGCCAACAAATGAAATATCAAAAAGTCCTCGCGCCGTTCGATGGCGTCGTAACCAAGCGCAACGTCAATATTGGTGATCTCGTGCAGGCCGATGCGACAAGCGGCACGTTCCTCTTCACGTTGATGGAAAGCGACGTCATTCGCACGCAAGTCTACGTCCCGCAGGATCAGGCACTCGGATTGCGCTCTGGCACGCCTGCGTCGGTGCATGTTGCGGAACTGCCCGACCAGACGTTCCCAGGAGCGGTGACGAGGATCTCCAATTCCTTGCAACCGGGCACACGGACCTTGCTTGCGGAAATCGACATCGAGAATCCTGAAGGTGTCCTGTCACCTGGCATGTACTGCGAGGTTGAGCTCAAGATCCCGCGCAAGTCTCCGTCACTTCTCGTGCCCGCCGAGACCATCATATTCAACGAAAACGGAATGCAGGTTGCGGTCGCAAAGGATGGAATTGTGCACATCCAGAAGGTCACTGTTGCCCGCGACCTCGGTAAGTACATTGAGGTGCGTGACGGAGTCAAAGCTGGCGACGAGCTGATCCGCAATCCCCCGGTGACGATCGAGAATGGAGACAAGGTCAAAGTCAAACTGATGAAGCCCGATAACAAGTCTTAGTTCCGATACTCAGCAAATTCTTCATAGGCACGGCGGAAGTTGTTCGTCCATCGGCCCGCGAAGGACCTGACGCACGGTGATGCATGCACGCCAGTGCCGGAGCTCTTCCCATGTCGGAAGTTCTGAGGAGTCCCATCCACCGCCCAGGGCTTTTACCAAATTGACGCTTGCAAGAAACTGCTCCTGACGTGTTGTCAGAGCCTTCTGCTCGTTGGTGAGCAGAATCTCTTGTGCCTGGACGACAGCCGTAAAGCCGATCGTTCCAGCGCGATACTCGGCAAGCGTTATGTCCAGCGCTTCGTCGGACAGTCTGACTGCATCATCCAGTACGTACGCTTGTTCGGCCAAGATGCGCAGTGAGGAAAGCTGGTCTTCGACCTGTTGGAAGGCTGACAGTATGGTCTGGCGATAGTCTGCAACTGACTCATAGTAAGCCGCCACGGCCGATGCGACCTCCGCTCTCCTAAGACCGCCGTCGAATAGAATTTGTGCCGTGTTGACGCCAAAGGACCAGACTTGGTTGGCAATCGACACCGGAAAGGCCGACGTCCCAACGAATCCATAGCTGGCGTAGGAAAGAACGCCGCCGCCGAATCCAGCCAAGCTGATGTCCGGGAAATAGGCGGCCACTTCAACGCCGATCAGCGCGTTTTGTCCGGCGATGCGACGTTCGGCTGCGGCAATGTCGGGGCGCCGCTCGAGAAGCACAGAAGGAACGCTAAGCGGTGGAACAGGCACGTCGCGCGCCAGAGATTCGGGCATCAGGGAGAATTCGGAGGGAGGCCGGCCGATCAAAACCGCGATTGCGTGTTCGTACTGGGCGCGCTGAACGCCGACATTGATTTCTAGGGCTTGGGCAGTGCGCAGCTGCGTCTTGGCCGTCACGACGTCGTACTTTGATACGGTGCCTTGACGGTATTTGGCTTCTGCGATCTCAGTTGTCTCTTTGTAGCCGGCGACGGTTTCTCTGAGCAGGACGTGAAGCGTGTCGGATGCGCGCAAATTGAAATACGCTGCCGCCAGTTGTGCTTGGGCCAAGAGTTTGGCGCTCGCAAGATCCGCTGCGCTGGCTTGCGCGTTGGCGGCATCGCTCTCAATCGTGCGCCGTATCTTTCCCCACACGTCGAAGTCCCACGAGGCGGTCGTGTCTAGCGTGTATGTCGTTTCCTTCTTCGTTGTGCTACCCGTCGAGTCGTCAATCGTATTGCCTGCGGCCGGCCCCTCCCCCCACCGCGTTGGCGCGTAGTTCAAGCCGATGGTGGGGAATAAACTCGCTCGTCCTTGTTGCACGAGGGTGACCGATTTTCGGAACGCAGCCTCCGCACTGGCGATGTTCTGGTTCGAAATCTCGACCTCCCACATCAGGGAGTTCAGCGTCGGGTCGTTGTAGATTGACCACCAATCGCCCCTGTCCGCCTCATCGCCGGGCGCTGCAATCTTCCAACCCGGCAATTCTTTATAATCGAGTGGGACTGGCGCGGTTGGCTGAATATAATCTGGACCGACGGCGCATGAGGCAAGCATCGCGCTAACGAGCAATGCGAACGTCCTGAGTGCGGAGCGAGAAGTCAGGGACCTACGCTTGGCGAGAGGCATCGTGAGCGCCGTTGACGACGCCCGAGTCGTTGAGCCCACCGTCGTCAGGTCGGCGACCTGGCACCGCGGCAGCGTAGCTCGCATCGAATCCCTTCGCGCTGTCCGGCTTTGCCGGATTGCAGCGGCCCCTCCATCGAGCGCTGTGCATGACTTATTCGCTCATCGTTCAGGGGTCCTTTGAACAGTGATTCTCCGGTTGGGTCACCGATTCGCAGCAGATACGCACTGTAAAATCGCTTGCTTATGGCTGGGTGATGCTGGCGACGATGGCGCAATTATCCACAGTCAAAGGAAAACGGTAGCGTATCCAAAGCATTTGACTTTGCCGCACATTGGACGGTGACGCGTGCGCCCGGTGTCAGCGGAAGTAGAAGGGGATCGAAAACCGCAGGTGTTCGGTTGAGACACCGGGAGGAGGCAGGCCAAATGGTGCTGCACGACGCACCGCTTCGATAGCGGCGCGATCGAGGTGGGCGTTTCCCGATGATTGGGACAGGCGTGCAAATCCGAGTTCGCCGGAGTGCGTCACAGAAAAGGAAATGCGCGCGGTGCCGTGGTGACCTCTGCCGATCGGCTTGTTGCGGGCGACTTTGGCGCGGACGCGGGCGGCAAATCTGAGAACGCTGCCGCGGCTTGCCGAAACGCGGCCCGATGCACTGGCTTGGCCCGCGTTTGCTTTGGATGTCGCACCACCGGCCATTTGTGATGCGGACTGTTGCTGCTTCTTTTTCTCGGAGCGCTTCTTGGCTTCCTCCTGGAGTTCCGTCTCAGCGCGTTGGTCTTCCTCGGCTTTGAGCTCCTTAGCTTCTTCAACCTCGTCGATCTCGTCGGGCAACTCTTCGGCCGCCGCGACCACATTATCGGCAGCCTCTGCTGAGCCGCTGATCACGCTGAGCGAGGGTTCAATCGCCTTCACTGGTTCTGGCAGGAAGTCTGTTGTCTCGATCACTTCGGGGGGCGGCTCTTTGACGAGCGGCAAGGGTTCGGGAACCGGCGTTGCTTCTGCGCTGCTAGATGGTGCTCCCCCGGGCAGCATCGCGGCCGCAGACAAGGAGGACAGCGCCTCGGTCGGCTGTGAGAATGTTGCCTCCAGCACAAGCGTCTGGGTGGCTTCCAGACTCATGGCGTCCGTTTCCTCTGTCAGCACGCCGTACTCTGACACTGCGGCGTTCCACTCAAGCGCGGAAGCGGCAAGTGCTATGTGAAGTGAAAGCGATACAAGGATTGCGATCGCCAGCAGCTTTCTTGACGGCGGTGTTTGCTCGATATTGATAAGGGCGACCGCCTGCAACAGCTCGTGGGCTGCCTCGTTCCCGGCGTCTGACGAAGGCCCTGGATCGGCGACCATCCCGCTTCGGGGAAGGGCGTGGTCTGCAGGGTCCTCGGCCATGTTGTATCGAGGGTCGTAAGACAGTCGCGGCCTCACATGGTCGTTTGAAAGCGGCTGCGCAGCGCGGCAAATTTCCCGCATTGTTCGGGGATGAGCTCGCGCCCAGTGTTTCGCCGGACGAAGATCTTGAACATCGCTGCGCCCGCCTCGTTGAAAAAGTTTAGCGACAGTGACGGGCGGCCCATAAACGGCCGAGACAGGAAGGCAATGTGCTTGCAGTTGCTCGCGCGGATGTGTCCTCCAATGGCGCTATCGCCATGCACATTGTAGTAGCCGTGTTTGAAACTGCCGGTAGGCAGAGTGCCATGACATTCGAGCACGATGTCGGGCGTGTGCACGATGAACAGGATCTCGCCCCACTCCGCCACATCGTTGAGGACGTCAACAAAGTGTTCGCCTGACACGATGGTGCGCAACTCCGGCGGCAGGCTGCTCACGACCTCGAAGGTGCTGACACCATACTCGCGTGCGATTTGCTCAAGGATGCCGTCTTGGTCGCCTGCCATGCGCGCCGAAAGAGATGGCTGATCGGCGGCGTGTGCGGTGTCGGTCTGCAATTCCATGACTGCACTCCGGTCGAAGGTTGCTGGACTAGATGCCGCTACTCGGCGGCGACGGGCGACTTGTCGGCACGCTCTTCGGTGAGAACCGTAAACCCTTCGAACTCCGGGTGACCAAGGCAGAGCGGCTTGTTTGCGCCAGCACTTGAATGAACCTTGCGGAACTGTTCGGACTTGGTCCAAGCCTCGAAGTCCTCATAGGAGCGCCACATGGCATGCGACGAATAAAGGACGTGATCTTCGCGCTCGGGCCCTTTGAGCAAGTGGAACACAATGAAGCCGGCCATTTCGTTGAGGTGGGATTCGCGCGTTAGCCAGACCTCCTCGAAGTCCTTTTCCGATCCCTTTTTCACCTTGAAACGATTCATCGCGATAAACATCACACTCTCCTTTGCTGCCGTTGGCCGCTCATTGCAGCACTCTTTAACGTGTTCATCGGCGACCCGCGAAGGCCGCCGATGATCTCTTCCAGATATTCGCCGCCGTCCAAATGGGGGACGTGGCATTACGTTTCTCCAATCAACCGCTGCGAAGGCTCAGAACTTGCCCTTGGCGCTGAGTAGAAATGTCCGGCCGCGCCCAAGCTCTCCGTCAAAGATGGGCGCAAAGCTGACGATCGGCGTCTCATCGGCCGGCGTGTAGGCAAGGTCGAACACGTTTGTGACGGTGAACCCGAGTTCAATGCCGTTGTCGAACTGGTAGTTCGAGAAGAGATCGAGCAGCTGATACGGTTCGGAGTTGGGGCCGTTGTCGATCCCCGCGACCGGATCGGTTCCCGTGAAGCCGGACGACACGAAGGTGCCGCGTGCTCCGACCGTCAGCTTTTGGTCAAAGAAGCGAAGCCCGCCGGTTATCGTCGCCACATGATCGGGAATGTAGGTGTATGCAGTGAGACCATTGGTCTGAGAGGGCAGGTTTGTATCGGTCCACGTGTAGCTGAACGAACCGAAGACATAGCCCGCGTCATAGGAGCCTTGCGTCTCGATGCCCTGTACGAGTGACGTGCCAGGTACGTTGGCGAATATGAACTGCGGAACAAAACTCGGCGAAAGCCCCGCGAATTCTGCAACAATGTAGTCCTCCACGTTCATGCGAAAGTAGTCTGCCTTGAGGCGAATGCGATCGCCCTGAGTGAAGACGCTGTCCTCTTTGAAGTTTGCGCCGAACTCCCAGCCCTTTTGAATTTCCGGTTTCAGGAATGGGTTGGGGTAAAATTCGGTGAATGGTGAATTGCCCCCTCCGGGATGGCTGCCACCAAGAATGGCCTCGCTGATGGTCGGGGCACGCATGGACTCCGAGTAGGTCACGTAAGGCTGGAACCAATCGGTAGGGTCGGCCGAGAGCGTAACCTTGGGGTTCCAGCGGCTTTCTTCTTGATTCAGGTTGAGGAACCCAACGGGCAGGTTGAATGGATTGTTCGGCTGAGAGTCGAACACGCCCGAAAGCTCATAGCTGTCACGGCGCAGACCAGCGATGAGATCGAACATTCCCATCGAGAACGTTGTTTGGGAGAACAACCCCTGAATGGTGCTGTCCCCGGTCGGGTTGACGCCGCCGCCGGCCGCTGGGTTGGCCGTATTGTAGTTCTGGGCGTCGTCGTGGAAATATTCGTAACCGTAGATTGCGCTCACTTGCAAAGCGCCCAGCTGGAAGTTGGACGTATTTGACGTGTCAAACCCCCAACCTTTGTCGACGAGATTTCGGCCGCTCGCGCTGCCAGACGCATTTGTGTCCCAGGCAGTGCCGTACGTGACGTGGACATCCGTACGGTAGCCGTTGAGTGCAAAGTTGATCAGATCATTGCCGGTGGGATGGTAGCGGTAATTCGCAGTCCAGGTCTTGGAGACTGCAGTCTGATTGTAGCCATTGGCCGCGAAATCGTTGTGATAATAGACGCCGCCAAATTTCAATAGGTGCTCGTTGGTGGGCGTGATCTCGACTTTGAAAAGCCCAGACCACAAATCCTCATCAGTGAAGGGAACGACTTTACCATCGCCGTTCTCAAAGTTGTCGGGGTTACTTCTGCTGATGGCGCCGGCAACGCCAATGTAGCCACTGCGCGCAGCGGCAGCTGCCATCTCGGAGAATCCGAGATTGTTGCTTCCCCAGGTCAGGCTGGTTATGGCGCCGACATCATTACCAGGCTTGATGATGTCTGAGACATCCAGCGTGCGAAAGTTGGCCGTACCGGCAAGGGCACCAGCGCCAGCTGCTGTCGAGACAGGCCCCCGCTGGATTTCGATGCCCGCAAGAAGGGCCGGATCAATGTACGTGAAGCCACCTGCGTCATGCGTTGTAAACCGGAAGCTCTGACGAGCGCCGTCGATCGTCATATTGACGCGGCCTTGACCCTCAAAGCCGCGGATGTTGACGGCTACGCCTGGGTTCGTCACGCTTTCGCGCGTAAATGTACCCGGAGCCGAGCGGATGACGTTGTCGAGCCGGGCCTGACCGAAAGTGTCAATCTCCGCTTCGCCGATAAAGCTGACGCCGGCAGGAGTTTCGTAAGGAGCCTCGATTGCCGCCGCCTGACTGTTGGCGACCGCCTTCTCGGCGGCTGGTGCGGCGGCCTCAACGATAGGTTCGGGCGGTTGAGGTTCGGGGGAGACGGCAGGTGTGCTCGCAGCCTGGTATTCAGGTGTTTCGACCGTGACGCCGGGCAGCTCGGTCTCTGAATCCGACGGCGCTGCGTCCGTTTGGGTTTCCGCCTGCGCCTCCACCGGTACGTCGACGTCGCTTTGCGACTCTTGCTGTGCTGCTGCGCGATCCGACATCGCGAATGTAATGAGTACTGCGCCAGCAAGGGCCACGCAGATTTTACTGTTTGTGTGAAGCGCTCGCGGCCAGAACGGCCAACTCGAACCGACTGCAACGCGATGTGCGGACATGATGCACCAATCCCCCGAAATTCCCCTGGACTACGGGCTGGCTGGCTGATGCGCATTGCGCTGTAGCGGGCTTGCCTCCTCTTCGTGCCGCGCCTGCACCTTGTCACGCAGCCTGCGGCGAAGAGCCCGGATGTTGACCGGACTTGTGGAGAGTAGAAATCTTGACTAGAAAAGTCAATAAAGAGCATTCGGGCGTGGCAGGCGCAATCGCCGCAGCTCCTTCCGTTGTCTCGATCTGTGGTTGGCAACTGCGCGGCGGTAGCGACACGGATAGCGGCACCGATCAAAACGGAGAACTCACAGTCGATGAACACCGGCGCGCGGACGCCTCGCAACAACGTGGAAGGGGAAGCCCAGGCTGAAGAACGGCCTCAGCCTGTCCGCGTGCCCGTCAGTGCGATCTTGGGAGGCGGGCGCGAGGCAATCCTGGAGCACGACGGCCAGGAATACCGATTGCGCATTACGGCAAACGGCAAACTCATTCTCACAAAATAGAGGACCAGTAGATGAAGCAACATGGGCTTCGGCCGGTATTGAGCGGGTTCGTGCTCGCTGCAGCGCTGTTGGGAATTCCAATAGGTGCGGTGGCCGATGGGGTGATCACCGATGCGTCCGGCCGGAAGGTTACGGTCAACGATACCTCGCGCATCGTTTCGATCGGGGGTGACGTCACGGAGATCCTCTATGCGCTCAAGGCCGATCCGAAAATCGTCGCTGTTGATACGACGAGCCAGTTCCCAGTCGACGCACTCAAGGAGAAGAAAAGTGTTGGTTACATGCGCGCCCTGTCTGCAGAAGGCGTGTTGTCGATGTCGCCGACGGTTATCCTCGCTTCGGAGGGCGCTGGGCCTCCCGAAACCATTGCACTGCTGAAAGAGTCCTCGATTCCTTACGCTGAAGTGCCAGAGGTAAACTCTCCCCAAGGCGTCGTAGACAAGATTCGCTTTATCGCCTCTGTCATCGGAACCGATGCGCAAGGAGAGGCGCTGGCAAAGAGCGTTGAAGACGACTTCGCGAAGCTGGCCGCACAGCGCTCAAAGATCACGAAACCGGTTCGCGCCCTCTTCGTTCTGTCCGTACAGAACGGGCGTGCGATTGTTGGCGGTGCGCAGACAAGCGCGGATGCCATGCTCCGCCTTGCGGGTGCGGACAATGCGGCCGACAACACCCACGGGTTCAAGCCGGTGGCGGATGAAGCCGTCATTGAGATTGCACCTGATGCGATTGTCACAATGAAGCACCGGGAAAACGGGATACCCTCCGATGCAATCCTTAGAATAAAAGGCCTGCAGGCAAGCCCAGCGGGACAGCAGAACCGCATCGTCGTGATGGACGGCGTATATCTGTTGAGCTTTGGGCCGCGTGCAGCACGTGCCGCTGGCGATCTGATGAAGGCTCTTTATCCAAACCTTAAACAGGCGCGCGTGGTGAGCGGTCAATGAGCACGGCGGCCGTCCCTGGCGGCGTGGAGATCTCTGCGCGAACCCGCCGTCCGTCTGGCACGCATCTGTTGTTGGCATCTGTCGTATTGCTGGTTCTTGTTTGCCTTTTGTCGCTCGCGATCGGCCCGACGGGGATCACTTTAACGGCGCTGCCCAGAGTCATTTACGGGTTTGTCAGCACCACGTCCGACGCCGCGCTTGTGCGAGAGAAAATCGCACTTCTCGACATTCGACTGCCGCGCACTCTTATCGCGGTTTTTGTCGGTGCCAGCTTGGCGGTCGCGGGTGCGATGATGCAGGGCCTCTTTCGCAATCCGTTGGCCGATCCCGGTCTCATTGGCGTGTCAGCCGGCGCCGCACTGGCAGCGCTCGCAACCATTGCCCTGGGGAACGGGATTGCCGCGCCCTTACTGGAGCCGCTAGGCATCTATGCCATTCCAATTGCTGCGTTTGCTGGCGGCACCGTGTCAACGGCGATCCTCGTGGCAGTAGCCAGCCGTCATCGGCAATTGATGGTCGGAACCCTATTGCTTGCCGGAATTGCGCTAGGCGCATTTGCGGCCGCGCTCACTGGCCTGATCGCATTTGCCAGCGATGATCGCGCGTTGCGCGACTTGACGCTTTGGACGATGGGGAGCCTTGCGGGCGCGAGCTGGCAGAAGGTTCTTGCGATCCTCCCTTTTGTCGTGGCCGTGTCGTTGATCGTGCCACGGGTCATCCGCGGACTTAACGGATTTCTGCTTGGTGAGGCGGAGGCGTTTCATCTCGGCGTCAACGTTGAGAAAACCAAGCGCACTGTGATCGTTGCGACGGCCGCCGCGACGGGAGCTGCGGTCGCGGTATCGGGCATCATCGGTTTTGTGGGGATCGTCGTACCGCACATGGTGCGCATTGTCGCTGGGCCGGACCATCGCATTGTATTGCCGGGGAGTGCGCTGCTCGGTGCGATGCTCGTTGTCATGGCAGACATTATTGCCCGCATGATCGTCCGCCCTGCGGAGCTGCCGATAGGCATTGTTATGGCTGTCATTGGTGCTCCGGTCTTCCTGCATTTGATCATAAAGCGCGGCATAGGCGGCATGGAGTAGCGCCATGCTTGAGGCATGCGAAGCCGGATACACAGTAAGGGGCAAATCTCTCGTTGCGCGTGCGAACATTACGTTGCGACCTGGAAAGCTCGTCGTTCTTGTCGGGCCCAACGGGGCCGGCAAATCGACACTCTTGCGACTTCTGTCGGGCGAACTTGCACCGACGACCGGTGCGGTACGACTTGATGATCGTGACCTTCAAGGCTTTGAAGTAGGCGAGCTGGCCGGCCGGCGCGCCGTGGTCCCGCAATCGACTGCATTGTCATTTCCCTTTTCTGTTCTCGAAGTCGTAATGCTCGGCGTGACCGTACCAGGGTTCGACGTGAGCCGGCCGCGCGCAGTAAGGGCCGCACGCGATGCCATCGAAACGGTGGGGCTCAGAGGGTTCGAAGAACGTTTCTACACGCAGCTTTCGGGGGGAGAACGCCAGCGCGTACATATCGCGCGTGCGCTCTGTCAGTTAGGAATGGCGCAGGCACCAGCGGGCGCCACCTCATACCTGCTGCTCGATGAGCCGACCGCGAACCTCGACTTCGGACACCAAGCCATTGTGTTGGGAGAGGCGCGCCGCCAAGCCCGATTGGGGCGGGCTGTGCTCGCCGTGCTGCATGACCTCAATCTGGCCGCAGCCTATGCCGATGAAATTGTCTTGATGAGCGCAGGCCGCGTGGCCGCTGTCGGTAGGGCAGTGTCCGTACTGCGAGACGATTTGTTGTCCGAGGTCTACGGTTGCGTAGTGCGCACAAACGTGACGCCCACGGACGGCACGCCGTATTTGCTGCCTTTTCTTGGTGCCGGGGCATAGCCGAAAACGGCGATTCCTAACCGACTAGCGGGGTGCACCCCTGATATCTGGCGCAAGGACAAAATATCGACTTCTCTCAAAAGTCTAATAAGGCCAATAGCCAACGGTTCAAAAATGGCGCCATAGCTGTATCTTGAGTAAGGCGTCAGGCCGAACAACGAGCAATGTTGGCGGAAGGGGGAAGGATGAGATCCAGCAGGCGCGGGACAATCGGGCGGTCGGGCTTGATGGCTTCGACTGTGATGCTTCTTGTCTGTTGTCCTGGGGCGAGCCTCGCAGAAGATACGCCGGCGCAGGACAAACAAACGGCCGAGCAGCCAAGCGAAGCGACTGCGCGTGTGATCCCGTCGGCGCGCCGATTCCAACCAACCTTGCCATCGATCATCGATCCCGCCGCCGAACCGCAGCTTCCGCCTGACAATGTTTCCGAGGTCGTGCAGGCGGTGCGTGAAAAGTTGAGCGCGAGCCCGAAACTCGCCCAGGACCTTGCCAAGAGTGAGGTCGAAGCTCTGCAGGCATTTTATGGTGCGAGAGGCCGTGAGGCCCTTTGGGTGAACGAAGAAGGGATTTCGGCGAATGGGCAGGCGCTCATTGCCGAATTCGGCAAGGCAGACGACTACGGTCTGAGCGCCTCCGACTACAAGGTGGCGAACAAGGAGGCTCAATCGGAGACACCTCAGTCGCGCGCACAGGTGGAACTCGATCTCAGCGCGACGGCGCTGGTCTACGCCCGGCACGTTAAGGGGGGACGTACCTCGCCGAATGCGGTTGGCGCGCAGTTGACGTACACGCCCAAGATCATGGAGCCGCTGCAGGTCTTGAACGAGCTATCATCGGCGGACGATTCTGCCGCCTATCTTCGCTCGCTCCATCCGCAACATCCTCAATACGTGCGGCTATATGAACGGCTGAAGGAATTGAGGGGTGGAGACGGCGGCAGTGGGCCCAAGATTCCCGATGGTCCCGTATTGAAATCAGGCGTCTCACGCGCTCAGGTCACTCTGTTGCGCGAACGGCTTGGAGTTTCGGCGCCGACCGATGGATCCGCCAAGAGATTCGATGCTGCGTTGGATGAGGCGGTCAAAGCGTTTCAAAGCCGAAACGGCCTTCCTGCCGATGGTGTCGTCGGAGCTGGTACACGACGCGCTCTCAATGGTCAGGCGCCCGACAAAATCTCCAAGAAAATCGTATTGAACCTGGAGCGATGGCGCTGGCTGCCGGACAATCTCGGCGGCAAGGCCGGTCTGTATGTCTGGGCCAACATACCCGAATTGCGCGTGCGCGCCGTCGAGGGCACTAAGACCGTATTTTCCGAAAAAGCCATCGTCGGTCAGCCGACCCACATGACACCGGTCTTTTCGGACCAGATGGAATGGATTGAATTGCATCCCACCTGGTTCGTGCCCAACTCCATCAAGGTCAATGACATCCTCCCGAGCCTAAAGCGGCCAACCTCCACGGTGATGGAACGCTATCACTTGAAGGTGAACTGCGGGAAGTACGGAACCAATCCCAAGACGATTGACTGGAACAAGGTAGACATCCGCAAGTGCAGCTTCTCTCAGCCCGCGGGCAAGGTGAGCGTTTTGGGAGACTTCAAGTTCAAGTTCCCCAACAAGCACTCAGTCTATATGCACGACACGCACGACCACTCCCTCTTCAAGCATGCCGACCGAACATTCAGCCATGGCTGCATTCGCGTGCAGAAGCCGCGCCAGCTTGCGGAGATCATACTTGGGCGCGACAAGGGGATGACGTCTGAACGGATCGGCCAGATTCTTGATGGGCCCCAAACGTTGCACAAAGAGAAACTGACGACACCGGTGCCGATGCACATCACGTATTTTACCGTCCTGATTGATGATGAGGGCAAGCTGACGACCTGGCCGGACTATTATGGCCACGATCAGCGTCTTGAAGCGGCGCTGAGCGGAGAGAGCCATAACGTCGCCGAAGCTGATGTGCCCCCCGAAAAGGTTGCGCGCAAAAAGCCAGCCCCGAAAGAGCCAACGAGTTGGTGGGGTGGGGTGTTCTCAGCCAACTAGGCAGAGCGCCGATAGTGCGGTGTTTGGTCTGCCGTGCTGTGTTTTCATGTTCAGACTTTGATGCAGCGAACCATAGTGGGGTAGACTCTTGTCGGTTGTGCACGGACAGGAAGCTGGTCGGTGATTGAGCGAATAAGAAGCTTGCTTGCCTCGGCGTGGACTTGGTTCCGCGGCTTGTTCGATTTCAAGCTGCCCGAACCGACAGAGGGCGGCCCGGAGCGATTTCGCAAGGCGCGCACCGCCGCCAGTATTGGATGGCGCGTCGGCGCCATCGTGCTGGTGCTCCTGTTCATTCTTTGGAATGCGAATTTCTTATGGAACGTGCTGTGGACGCGCGGTTATACGCTCGCCTATCCAGAGACGGTGCTGCGACCTTTGTCCATGGCAGTGTCCGAAGAAAACGACAATACGCAGGGAACAGGCGCGGAGGTAAGACGCTGCGAGCGTTCGCGGATTGTTGCCGTCCAATCCTACCTCGTCGACTTTCTTGTCAATCAGAATGCGTGGGTGCCCTCAATGCCCCAGTACAAGCTGGGTTTTTTCGGGGTCCTATCTTGGGAGGCGACGCCATTCTTCGACAACAAGGCATCGTTCCAAAGTGGGGTCTTAAGAGCGCTGAGGCGAACTTCCGTGGAGCTCGTTGACATTCTTGGTCGCGCGCGCGGCACGTCTGAGGTCGACAAAGGACTGCAGGCAGCAAGGGGCCTGCTGCAATACGATGAGAGCACGTGGTGGTTCAATCCGTTCGACGCGCAGCGTCCGTTTGGGCCGGTCCAGCCATCACCTTTGATCTATCGTCGGGCGGTAAAGCTCTATGACGACTACAATCAGCGCCTTGAGAAGTGCGAGGCATTGTTCGATGCCCGTGCCGACAACCTGCAGCAGTTCCTCGATCGGATTACCAATGACATCGGCTCAGCCGCCGATGCGCTTGCCACACGATCACAAGCGATGCGTTACAACGCCCCAACCCAGACCTTTGTGCCCGGCGAAGGCAACAATCGCGGTTGGTTCGACACGCGTGCCGACAACTACTTTATGGCGGCTTCGGGCCAGATGTACGCCTACCACGGCCTCATCCAGGCTGCGCGCGTCGACTTTTCCGGTGTGATCGAGAAGCGCGACCTTGTGGATGTGTGGAACCGCATGGAAGAGCACGTCGCGGAAGCCGCCGCGCTGGCCCCGGCAATCGTGTCCAATGGCCGCGAGGACGGTCTTATCATGCCTGCGCACCTTTCCGTCTTGGCCGCAAACATTCTGCGCGCACGGGCCAACATGACGGAGCTGCGCGATATCCTAAGGCGTTGAGCTTGAAATCCGTCACCCGAGTGCCAGCCAAGCAACCGTGTCTGCGAGGGCCTTTCGCCGGGTCGTTAGCCGACTCAGGAAAAGTCAGCCCAAGGCCTCTCGAATGAGTCGATGTAGGTCGGGGGGCAGATCCAGCGCCTCGACGGCCAGCCGGCCCTCCTCGCTCATCTTGCGCCCGGTCTTCCTGAGGATGTCGATCACCTTTGCCTCTTCATGCTTCTTGGCAAAATCGGCAAGATAGTGTTCGACAAAGACCACGCCGACGACATTCTCGAGTGCCTGGCTGTCGGGGTCCCTCTTCAGGTCCTGCTTTCGTATTAATTTTGCAACGTGCGCAATATCGTCATCGCCATAGCCGGACTTGCGCATGATGTCCGCGGTCAACGTCGCATGATGGTCGCGGCAATCCGCTCGCCAAGCGTTGTAACCGACGCGGCCTGGCGGATAGGATTCGCGAGGATTCATCCATCGACAGATATGTTGGGCGCGCGCTGCGATCTTGAGCGTTTCTGGTGCTTTGGGGTAGAGCCTGTCCAATGCCTCCGACATGCGCTGCGCGTAAAGCAGTTCCTTCGGATAGCTTCGGCCCCCGACGTTCTCTTCGCGAGGATCTGCCGCATTGGCGGCATCGATCGCCGCTATCACGTCAGCCAACCGATCGGATTTTGCTCCCATGTCTCTCTCATGCGAAACGTGAATTATAGGTTGGAAGGCTGCGCCGTTGAGTTGGAGGCAACGCTGCACTCCGGGCGCCAAACAAGATAGATGAGATATCCTGCCCGCGACACGATAAGCCAGGCAGAGCATTTACGAACGAGTCGCCAATCTTCTTCGAAAGCAGTTTTGCCTGCCATACTTGCCGTTCTTCATATCTCTCGTCATATTGTGCGGTGCACAAGAGTCACCGGGGCCAAGCATTGTCTAAGCCAATCTCTAAGAGCGCGGATGTCTCACTCAAGATCCTCGTCATTGACGAGGATCCCATTCGCCGCGCGATCCTGGAGTCGGGCCTCAAGGAAGCCGGCCTCGTAAACGTCACGATGCTGGATAGCCCGTCCGGACTTGTCGAGCAGATTTATAAGCTCGATCCCGACGTGGTTCTGATCGACTTGGAAAATCCCAGCCGCGATGTGTTGGAGCAGATGTTCCAGGTCTCTCGAGCCGTGCGCAGGCCGATCGCCATGTTTGTCGACCAGAGCGACAAGGACTCGATCGACGCAGCGATCGACGCAGGCGTTAGCGCTTACATTGTCGACGGTCTCAAGAAAGAACGCGTTCGTCCGATCTTGGAGATGACGATCTCGCGGTTTCGCGCCTTTGACAAGATCCGCTCGGAACTTGAGGAGACGAAGAGTGCCTTGAAAGACAGGAAAGTGATCGAAAAGGCCAAGGGCATTCTTATGAAAAGCCGCGGGCTGGAAGAGGATGAGGCCTATGCGCTTCTACGCAAGACAGCCATGAGCCAGGGCAAACGTTTGGCAGAGGTCGCGGAGGGGCTTGTCAGCTCATTCGACCTGTTGAAGGAGTGACGCTCGGATGACTGAGCCAACGAGAAAACAGCCCGGAGAGCGCGAAGTCCATGCCGGGTTCATCGCACTCGCCGATTGCGCGCCGCTTATCATTGCTCGCGAACGTGGCTTCGACCGACAGCAAGGCTTCACGTTCCAACTGCATCGTGAGGCATCCTGGGCCAACATCCGCGACAAACTCGATATCGGTGCCTTCGATTGTGCCCATATGCTGGCGCCAATGCCGATCGCAGCGACGCTGGGTCTGGGCCGAACGACAAAGCCCGTCGTCGCGCCAATGTCCCTCAGCTTGAATGGCAACGCGATCACTGTCTCAAGGGCGCTCTATGCCGAGATGCGGTCAGTCGATGCTTCAGCCGCAAAAGCCGGTGGTATGGCAGCGGCCTACGCCCTGGCGGAAGTCGTGCGTCAGCTCGGTGCAGAGGGCCGCGAGCCGTTGACTCTCGGCATGGTCTATCCGTTCTCGTGCCACAACTACGATCTCAGGTATTGGCTGGCCGCGGCAGGGATTGATCCTGATAACGATGTCAATCTCGTTGTTGTCCCGCCGCCGCTGCTTGCCGAAAGCCTCAAGGCCGGACGCGTTGACGGTTTTTGTGTGGGCCAGCCATGGAACAGCGTGTCGGTCGGTGAGGGACACGGCGTCATCATCGCGACAAAGAGTGAGTTATGGCCGCTAAGCCCAGAAAAGGTACTGGGCGTCCGCGAAGACTGGGCGCAGAACAATGACGAGCTCCTCGGCGATATCGTGCGGGCGCTGTCGCTTGCATGCCAGTGGCTTGATGTCCCCGACCACCGTCGCGAGGCGGCCGCAATTTTGGCACGACCCCAATACGTGGGTGTTGCCGAAAGCATCATGCAAGAGCCTCTGACGGGAAACATCGTTTGCGGCGAGGGACGACACGATGTCCACGACTCAGATTCAGTCGTCTTTTTCCGGCACGATGCCAACTTCCCCTGGCGCTCGCACGCTGTGTGGCTCATCACGCAGATGATTCGCTGGGGCCAGGCACGTGAACCCTTCGACATTCGTGCACTGGCAAACCGCGTCTACCGAAGCGACATCTACCGGCAGGCTGTCGCCGAGCTTGGGATTGACGTTCCCTCACGCGATTACAAACCGGAGGGACGCGACGCTGCAGCAAGTGCTGAATCCGAGCCGGTGCTTTCGTCGTTCTTCAGCTCCAATGCGTTTGATCCTGATGCTGCCGTCGACTATCTGCGCGCGCTGGCAATCCGGGCCCCAAGCGCGGACATCGAAGCGTTCGCTGCCGAAAACCTATGAGCACATTCGTCGCAGTTTCCCTGCCATTCGAATTGGCATGTGATGTTTGCATTGCACAATGATTGCGCATGACCGCAAACATCCGGATACGGACTAAATCTATCAACTATCTGAAGTGAATAAGAAAAACGAGTTTCCACCGTTTGGCATAGTTCTTGATACCTAAGACGGTGAGTGGGAGGCGTCGGTCTCCCAGATCTCATCGCGATCCAACGACGGATTGCCAGGGCAACGCTGCCTCGAAGACTGACCACCGCAAGGTGCTTGGTTTTTCGATGCAGCGTTTTTTTTGCGCGCCCGCTGAGGCGCGAGCGAGGAGAAGAGCATGACCGAGTCGCTGAAGGGTCGTTGGGGGGAGTGGTTGTCCGGGATGATTTCCCGTTATCGCGTGCGGCATTCGCTTGCCGCGCTGCTGGCACCACTCGCCCTTTTCGCGGTTGCCGTTCCGGCTATGAGTGCTGAGCCGGAGAAGGACGTCCTCAAGTTCGGCTTCATCAAACTCACCGATATGGCACCGCTCGCCATCGCCAAGGAGAAGTTTTTCTTTGAGGACGAGGGCCTGCAAGTCGAACTTGAAGCGCAGGCCAACTGGAAGGTTCTTCTTGATCGCGTCATCACCGGCGAACTCGACGGGGCACACATGCTTGCCGGTCAGCCACTCGGCGCAACGATCGGTTACGGCACGCAGGCCGATGTCATCACGGCCTTCTCGATGGACCTCAATGGTAACGCGATCACGGTTTCCAACGCTGTTTTTGAGGAGATGAAAAAGCACTTGGAGATGGGCCCTGACGGCACGCCCGTGCATCCCATCTCTGCCGCGGCACTCAAGCCCGTCGTCGAGCGCTACCGCTCTGAGGGCAAGCCCTTCAACATGGGCATGGTGTTTCCGGTCTCCACGCACAACTACGAGCTTCGCTACTGGCTTGCAGCCGGCGGCCTTCGTCCCGGCTTTTACTCGCCCGACAACACGGCCGGCCAAATTCAGGCTGACGTGCTGCTGTCTGTGACGCCGCCACCGCAAATGCCTTCGACGCTCGAAGCCGGCACCATTCTCGGTTACTGCGTCGGCGAGCCGTGGAACCAGGCTGCTGTTTTCAAAAAGATCGGCGTCCCCGTCGTCACCGACCACCAGATCTGGAAATACAATCCGGAGAAAGTGTTCGGCGTCACATCGAAGTGGGCTCAGGAGAATCCCAACACGCATCTCGCCGTCGTCAAAGCGCTCATCCGGGCAGGCAAGTGGCTTGATGACCCCGCCAATCGGACGGAAGCGGTCAAGATCCTTTCGGATTCGAACTACGTCGGTGCGGACGAGGAAGTCATCGCCAATTCGATGACGGGCTCTTTCGAGTACGAGAAGGGTGACAAGCGCCCCGCGCCCGACTTCAACGTCTTCTTCAAGCACTTTGCAACCTACCCCTACTACTCCGATGCCATCTGGTACCTGACGCAGATGCGGCGCTGGGGGCAGATTGCCGATCCCAAGGCGGACGGCTGGTACACGGACGTCGCCAAGAAGGTCTACCGGCCCGACATCTACATGCAGGCTGCCGAAGAGCTGATCGCCGACGGCAATGCCACGAAGGAAGACTTTCCCTTTGGCACCGACGGCTTCAAAGCGCCGACGGCCGAGTTCATCGACGGCATCGAGTACGACGGCAAGAAGCCGAATGAGTACCTGTCGAAATTCCCGATTGGTCTGAAGGACAAGCAGAAGGTTGCAGGCAACGAAGTCGTCGGCGGTTAAGCCGCCGGCCCCAAAGCCCGCGACATCAGGGAACAAGGACATCTGATCATGGCAGTCATCAACGATGCCGCCCCGCCGGCGCCATTGCCGCCCCTCAAGGAACGGCTGGCCCCCACCTTCGAACGGCTCGAGCGAACGCTCGGGCCGATCGGCCTGGGATGGATCGCACCGTTGGGGCGTCTCTTCGTTGGCGATCGCCCCCCACAGCAAATCAAGGAGATCTGGCACGGTCTCCTTGTCCCCGTCCTCGCAATCGTCGCCTTCCTGGGGCTATGGGCGGTGCTGGCACCGCGTGTCGTTACGTCGCTGGGCGCCATTCCGGGTCCGGCGCAGGTTTGGGAGCAGGCCGAGGTCCTTTGGCAGGATCATTTGTCTGAACGCGACAAGGAGGCCGCCTACTACGTGCGGCAGGAAAAACGCAACGCCGACAAACTCGCCAAAGATCCCAATGCGCAAGTCAAGTGGCGCAGCTACATCGGTCGACCGACTTTCATCGACCAGATTGTAACCTCGCTGCTGACGGTCTTCACCGGCTTTCTGCTGGCAAGCCTCATAGCCATACCGCTTGGTATCTTGTGTGGGCTATCGAGCACGTTCAACGCCGCACTCAATCCCATCATTCAAATTTTCAAACCGGTCTCTCCCCTCGCCTGGTTACCAATCGTCACCATGATTGTGTCGGCCGTCTACATCGAGGAGCGCGCGGGGATGCCCAAGAGCTTCGTCACGTCCGCGGTCACTGTCACGTTGTGCTCGCTGTGGCCAACGCTCATCAACACGGCGATCGGTGTCGCCTCGATCGACCGTGATCTCGTCAACGTCGGGCGCGTGTTGTAGCTTTCTTGGATGACCAAGATCTTCAAGGTCGTGTTGCCATCGGCGCTGCCCTACATCTTCACCGGACTGCGTCTGTCGCTGGGCGTCGGCTGGATGGTGCTGATCGCCGCCGAGATGCTCG